>JAHDCK010000360.1 GCA_020629915.1 Saprospiraceae bacterium | reverse complement strand
CGTGTCAGGTGTCCCACCTGACACCAGCAACGCGCCCGATTTATTTTCGTCGGTTTTTTTTTAAAACCAATAAGCCTGCGATACAATTACAAAATTATTTATTACACATTGTACTTAGTTGCTTAAGTCAAAACCCGTTCTCCATCTTTCCCCGAAAACAAATCCCGCATCTCAAACAACCAGGCCATACTCACCCCGGCTACCAAAACACCAAAGACCATGGCCGGAAGCATATAAATAGTTCCCTTAAAATAAATTGGAATACTTATCGCCCAAATGACCAGCCGACCAAACTCGGAGAAAAAAGCCCAACGTTTAAATTCCTGCAAAACAGAACAGTTGATAATCGTCCAGGTGATGATGATGGCAAGCTGTACCTTGTCGGACATCGGCAGTAAGTTTTGGATAAAAATCAATCCCATCAAGGAAATAATATTAAATACGACATGAGTTAATACGTAAAGACGCAAACGAAGCGGCGCAACGGGATTGTATTTTTTTCGGTCGTATTCCTGAGAAGCGGGATCGATAATTGTTTCGTTAGAAATTTCCTGTGGCGTCCATCCCGGTGGTTTTATAAATAATAAAATTTTATCTTTTATATTAGAAATACGCTTGCTTTGATCCCAAAGCTCCTTCCAGTAATGCACGTAAGCCCAAATCGGATTGAAGCTGTGAAACTGCTTAGTCACCCCGAAATATACCTGCTCCTGTTCTTCCTCAAATGTTCCAAACAACTTATCCCAGATGATAAATGTTCCACCATAATTTTTATCTAAATATATTTTATTTCTACCATGATGAACACGGTGATGAGAGGGCGTGACAAGGATATGCTCTAACCAACCCAACTTACCAATTGTTTTTGTATGTAATAAAAACTGATATAATCCATGTGCTGCCACGACAATAAGAATGATTTTAGGTTGAAAACCTATCAAAGGAAGGAAGCTCCAAAATAAGGTTCGGATAACCGCCTGAAACCCGGAAATTCTAAAAGGAATGGTATAATTAAATTCTTCACTCTGATGATGAATGATATGCGCCCCCCAAAATACATTCACCTCATGCCCGGCACGGTGATACCAATACCACAAAAAATCCACGCAAACAAACAGGAAAAATCCCGTTATCCAGGTGACAGGTATTTCAAACAAAGCAAAATTTTGGTATATCCATTCGAATAGCACCAACATGACGATGGCATAGAAAACATCAAACAACCGCTCGGCAATACCAAAGCTGATATTGTTCATCGAATCATTGAAACGAAAGATTTTCATGTCTTTAGAACGGGCATAGAGATACTCCGCCAGTACAAAAACGAAAATCAAAGGGATGGCTAGTGCTACATATTTTAAATCCATATTCTGCGTTTTTATTTCAGTTCTGCCAAAGTGTAGCAATACAAAACTAAGTTCTTTTTCCAAAATAAGGAATGATAAAAAAATAAATTATTGATTTTGATGAGGAAATTTTAAATCAAGACAAGGCAAAAAATGCAGGCGATGCAGAGCATCGGCGAGGCTTTTTAACGAAGTATTGGTTTAAAATTTTCCATCTAAAATCGTAAAGTTATTATTTTATCATTCCTAAGCCATCTATTTCCATGTTTTAACCTAAATTTGGAGGGTAAACAACTATTATAAAACCACTTCATGGAAAAACCTGATTTTAAAAACATCCCTTTTATCCGGGAATACTTTGCGGATCACACACCGTCCCTGAAATCCAAATCCTGGGTCGCCCCCGAAAAAATTGACCTCAAAAATCAATTCTACGAGGAAGATATTCTAGGCTTGGAGCAGTTAGAATTTGCTGCCGGACTGCCGCCTTTCCTCCGCGGGCCTTACAGCTCTATGTACGCCATTCGCCCATGGACGATTCGGCAATACGCAGGATTTTCTACGGCAGAAGAAAGCAATGCCTTCTATCGTCGCAACCTTGCCGCTGGTCAAAAAGGATTGTCCGTTGCCTTTGATTTGCCGACACACCGGGGTTATGATTCCGATCATCCAAGGGTGAAAGGCGATGTGGGAAAGGCCGGAGTAGCGATTGATTCCGTAGAGGATATGAAAATCCTTTTTGACCAAATTCCCCTGGATAAAATGTCTGTGTCCATGACGATGAACGGCGCGGTGATTCCCATCATGGCGTTTTACATCGTAGCAGCCGAAGAGCAAGGTGTCGCACCCGAATTGCTAAAAGGAACCATACAAAATGATATATTAAAAGAATTTATGGTTCGCAATACCTACATTTATCCGCCAGAGCCATCTATGCAAATTATAGCTGATATTTTTAAATATACGTCAAAAAATATGCCTCGGTTCAACTCGATTTCCATTTCGGGTTATCACATTCACGAGGCGGGTGGAACGGCAGATATCGAACTGGCCTACACGCTGGCAGATGGACTGGAATATTTAAAAACCGGAATTGCTGCCGGGCTGGATATTGATGCTTTTGCACCGCGACTCTCTTTTTTCTGGGCCATTGGAATGAACCATTTTATGGAAATTGCGAAGATGCGCGCAGGTAGAATGCTTTGGGCTAAGCTCGTCAAACAATTCGATCCCAAGAATCCAAAATCAATGGCTCTTCGGACACATTGCCAGACTTCCGGTTGGTCCCTGACCGAGCAAGATCCTTACAATAATGTGGCGCGGACCGCTATCGAAGCAATGGCCGCAGCAATGGGGGGCACGCAATCCCTGCACACCAATTCCTTTGACGAAGCGGTTTCTCTTCCGACGGATTTTTCAGCTAAAATTGCCAGGGATACGCAAATATTTTTGCAGGAAGAAACGGACATCACTAAGGCTGTTGATCCCTGGGCGGGTTCTTTTTATATAGAATACCTGACGCATGAAGTGGCAAATCGTGCCTGGGAGTTGATTCAGGAAGTGGAGGAACTGGGTGGAATGGCCAAGGCGATTGAAAACGGCTTGCCCAAATTGAGAATTGAGGAGGCAGCAGCGAGGAAGCAGGCGAGAATTGATAGTGGTCAGGATAAAATTGTCGGGGTGAATATTTTCCAAAGAGAAGATGAAAAAACCATTGATGTTTTAGATATAGATAATTCTGCGGTGCGAGAAGGGCAGATTGAGCGGATACAGAAAATGAAAGCGGAGCGGAACGAAGATGAAGTTCAAAAATATCTAAAAGAACTATCTGATGTAGCGAAAACCGGAGAAGGAAACCTATTAGAAGTGGCGGTAAAAGCTGCCAGGGCGAGAGCAACACTTGGAGAAATTTCCGATGCAATGGAAACCCACTTCGGAAGATTCAAGGCGACTACCCGATCCGTTTCCGGAGTGTATGCTGGTGAAATTGCTATGAATGAAGATTTTAATAAAGCGAAAAAATTATCCGATGAGTTTGCCAAATTAGAAGGTCGGCGACCTCGAATCCTCGTCGCAAAGCTAGGGCAGGACGGCCACGACCGGGGCGCGAAAGTCATTGCAACGAGCTTCGCCGATCTTGGCTTTGATGTGGACATCGGCCCACTCTTCCAAACGCCTGCCGAAGCCGCCCGCCAAGCTGCTGAAAATGATGTGCACATCCTCGGCATTTCGTCTCTCGCTGCCGGACACAAAACCCTTGTCCCGGATACCATCGAAGAACTGGCCAAACTGGGCCGGGAGGATATCATGGTTGTCGTAGGTGGAATCATTCCGCCTAAAGATTACGATTTTTTATATGAAAAAGGGGTGCTGGGTGTCTTTGGGCCGGGAACTGTTATCGCCAAGGCCGCCGGACAGATTTTGGAATTACTGATTGATTCAGTACAATAGTACAATGGTGCAATGGTGCAATGGTGCAATAGTACAATGGTGCAATAGTACAATGGTGCAATAGTACAATGGTACAATAGTACAATGGTACAATAATTCAATACTGAAATATTTTTGTTATTGGAATATTATGAAATCACTCATGCACATCTTTTGGTTTGGATTCCTGACGGTTTTCTCTCAGGTGGGAGGCATTTTTTATTTGGTTTATATTTATTTTTATAATAAAATTATAAGGGAAAAAGTGTACCGGCAGTTTCAACCGCCGATGGCCGGACGTGGAAAAAGATTTTTAAATTTTCTTCTAAGAAACACCATTTTTGTTATAGGATTTTTATTGTTTTTTGGAATTTTATCTCACTTACTCATCCCGCCTTTGGCCGGATTATTTGGGAGAGAACCGCTGCCCGTTTTTTCTTCTGACAGGAAGTATCTCGCCTCCGCCAAAACCTATACCTGGTTTTTTCATCGGCATTATGTTACGCCAGAATTAAAAAAAGAAATATTGGATATTTCTAAACGTTTTAATAAAGAACATCCTGGCGTGAAGGTTTTGTACTTGGATGGGAACTTGCCTTTCATTGATAATTTTCCGCTAGTGCCTCACCTGAGTCATGACGATGGAGAGAAATTAGACCTGAGTTTTATTTATATAAAAAATAATAAAAATAAAAATAATGTGCCGGGTTGGATGGGCTATGGCGTTTGTGAGGAACCCCGTCAGGGAGAAGTGAATTATCCAGTCAAATGCAGTAACAATCCAATTTATAATTTATTATATAAAATATCGCCTCAGCGAAAAACCACTTTTCAGGTGGATGTAGAAAAAACAAAAACGCTCCTTCGCGAAATCATCCGCAGTACCAAGGTGCGTAAAATTTTCATTGAGCCGCATTTGGAAAACCGCTGGGGTTTTTCCGGCGAGGGAAAGGTTCGTTTTCAGGGTTGTCATTCTGTGCGCCATGATGATCATATACATTTGCAGTTGTAGGGCGGCA
>JAHDCK010000359.1 GCA_020629915.1 Saprospiraceae bacterium | reverse complement strand
ATTAATTCACCATTCCTAATCCTCTTTAATTCTTCTGATATTTTTGTTTTACTTAAACGCATTGAGTCCCGTGACATCCATCCCGGTAATCAATAAGTGAATATCATGTGTTCCTTCGTAGGTCAAAACCGTTTCGAGGTTCATCATGTGGCGCATCACCGGATATTCATTCGTGATACCCATTCCGCCATGAATTTGGCGAGCTTCGCGGGCAATTTCCAGCGCCATATTCACATTATTTCGCTTGGCCATAGAGATTTGAGCCGGAGAAGCTTTGCCTTTATTGGCCAATGTCCCCAATCGCCAGGCCAGTAATTGCGCCTTGGTGATTTCCGTAATCATTTCAGCCAGTTTCTTTTGTGTCAACTGGAATCCACCGATGGGCTTTCCAAACTGCTCTCTTTCCAAAGAATAACGGAGTGCAGAATCGTAGCAATCCATCGCGGCTCCGATAGCTCCCCAGGCAATTCCGTATCGGGCTTTCGACAAGCAGGACAATGGCCCGCGCAATCCGCGAATCTCCGGGAACACCTGAGATTTAGGTACACGTACATCCTCAAAAACCAACTCTCCGGTGATAGAAGCTCTCAACGACCATTTGCCATGAATTTCAGGAGCAGAAAAACCAGGCGTTCCGGCCTCTACGACCATTCCTCTGATTTTACCTTCTTCATCCTTGGCCCATACAACGGCTACATCCGCAATAGGCGAATTGGTAATCCACATTTTAGAACCATTTAGAATGTAGGCATCACCATCATCTTTGATATTGGTAATCATCCCCGCAGGATTAGAACCGTGATCCGGCTCAGTCAAACCAAAACAACCGATGAATTCTCCATTGGCGAGTTTGGGCAGGTATTTCATTTTTTGTTCCTCCGTAGCATACCTATATATAGGGTACATTACCAGCGAACCCTGGACAGAAGCTGCTGATCGTACACCGGAATCTCCGCGTTCGAGTTCCTGCATCATGAGCCCATAGGCAATTTCGTCCATACCACCACCACCGTACTTGGCAGGGATGCTGGGGCCAAAAGCACCAATTTCGGCCAGACCTTTGACTAAATGTCTGGGGTATTCTGCTTTTTCAGCGTAGTATTCAATGATGGGGCTAACTTCTTTTTTGACCCATTCCCGGACGGCATCTCTGGCGAGGAGGTGTTCCGTTTCGAGCAATTCGTCGATATTGTAATAATCGTGTCCCTGAAATTTATCCTGCCTGGCTGAACGATGGAGTTCTTCCAGAATTCCGTTTTGGTTATTTTCCATTATTATTAAAATTTATATAAAAATAGTTGTTTTAAAATAAGGGCGTTTATAAATAAAACCGTCCTGCAAAATTAACAATAAAAGGGAATAATAGTTACCTTGGCTCAAAATCTAATCCGTAAAAATGGCAACAATTGCACTGGAAGGAATGCGTTTTTTTGGTTTTCACGGAGTTTATGCCGAAGAACGCAAACTAGGAGGCTTCTACGAAGTGGATGTTTATATTCAAACCAATACAATGGCGGCCGCACTTTCTGACAAGGTCGCTGATGCGCTGAATTACGAAACGGTTTACCTGATATGTCAGGCGGAAATGCGGCAATCCACTCATTTGATTGAAGCGTTACAACTTAGAATTATACAAGGTATAAAAAAACAGTTCTATGGGATGGCAGGCATAACGGTCAAGGTGACGAAGCTCAATCCGCCTTTGCCGGGACCCGTAACTTGTGCCAGTATAGAAAGCGATGCCGTTTTTGCTAAAAAATGTGGCCGGTGTGGCAAGGGAATTATTTGTTATTCGGATGGAAGTTGTGCTTGTGGCAACCACGAATTGCCTTCCAAGACCCAGGAAATGCTTAAGGCGGAGTTTGGAGGATGCTTGTGTTATAATTGCCTGGAATTTTACAGGCAGTAAGCAACTAAGGGATGAGAAAACAATAAAATATCCAATTATACTTGCTCTTTTTTACGTTGACTGCGTTAAAAAGCCTTGCCGATGCGCTGCATCGCCTGCATTTTTTGCCTTGCCAACCCAAAAAATAACTGCGTTTAATTTGTATATTTTATTATTCTCTCACCCCTAATCAATTTATAATGCTCCATAAATAGATGGGTTGGTTTTGTTACTCTGTTAAAATTGATCGTCCTAAGTTAAACTGTGTTAAGTTTTCAATCCAATTCAATAAAAACTACAATATTGAAAGAAATTTGAGGATTTTACCATTACCCTCTTTTATTATACAACTACTAAATTCTAAAAAAATGAAAAAGATCAGCGCATTTTTGCTAATACTGAGCATTTTTACTTTCAATTCCTGTACTACCTCAGAACTCCTGACAGTAGCAGAAGAAATTCTAACTGCCGGGGGCGGGAGTGGACAACTTTCACCAGAGATGATTACTCGTGGTTTGAAGGAAGCTTTGGTACAGGGAGCTACGAATGGAACCCGTACACTTTCCGTTGCGGATGGTTTTTTTAAAAATCCAAATGTGAAAATTCCTTTCCCAAAGGAGGCACAAAATGTGGTGGATAAACTCAAAGTGGTTCCGGGTTTTAATAATGTAGAAAATGAGGCAACTCGTTTTATCAACCGGGCGGCGGAAGATGCTGCCAAGCGAGCCATTCCCGTTTTTAAAAGTGCCATTACGAAAATGACTATTAGTGATGCTAAAAAAATCCTGATGGGAAATAGCAATGAAGCTACTCAATATTTGAAAAAAACAACTTCTGATCAATTGTTCCGAACTTTCCGTCCGGTGATTAAAAATTCGCTGAACAAAGTAAAGGCGGCAGACTACTGGGATAAAATTATTACTAACTATAATAAAATTCCATTGGTAAAAAAAGTAGATGTGAAACTGGATGAGTACGTGACTGGAAAAGCAATGGATGGCGTTTTCTTTATGGTAGAAAAGGAAGAAAAACTAATACGAAAAGATCCTAAAGCCAGAGCGACAGAGGTTCTGAAAAAAGTTTTTGCTGCGCAGGATAGATAATGAAATAATCTAAATATAAGTTTAAAAAGCCAATCAATTTTTTGATTGGCTTTTTTTATCTTTGATAAAAAACCATCCGCCATGAAAAACCAGTTGATTTATTTTTGTATAATTCTTTTTTTGTTTTCCTGTAATAATGAAACACCTGTTCCACCCAAAAGCGAAGGAGTAGCTCCTAAGGATACGGCTTCAGAAAAAATAAAAGTGCCGGATACGCCTGAAAATAAATTTACATCAAAAATATATTTAGAAGGATTATATGCAACATCAACTGCATTGCCGCATAAAGATTATAAAATTAGTAATCTGTTTAGTGAGAGTCAAAGTGCCGTATGGAAAACGATGCCCGGCGCAGGGCCGGACGAAGGCGTGATGTTATATTTTCAGGAACCAATTTTCATCCAATCGCTTCAGTTGGAAATAGCAGAAGATGAAAATATCGAGGCGATAAATAGAACGGATATTTATATAGATGGAAAATATGTCTTGAGCGTAAGCGGGGGAGAACCTGAAATGATAGAAGCTGAAGCTAGTTCAGTATTCCTGAGATTTACTAATACAAGCGGGACAGATATTGTTGATTCTGAGGAGAAGAATTTTGATGTAAATATAGAAAAATTTAATAAGAAAAAATCTATTGGATTAAAAGGTGTAATTATTACAAATAAAAATAATGAAGTTTATAAATTACTCGCCCCGGTAGAGTTGAAGGGAACAGTGACCGCCTCTTCTTTGCTGGCCCCGGCTGAGGCATATCATCCATTACAACTTTTTGATGCGCGGAAAGAATTTGCCTGGGTGGAAGGTAGTGATGGGAAGGGCGAAGGAGAGTCCTTGATTTTTGAACTGGAAAAACCTGTAGAGTTAACCGGCCTGAAAATCAAAAACGGGTACCAGCGTTCTACCGAACATTTTTATCAAAATGGAAGAGTAGATCAATATGAGTTTGGAGTGCCAGAGCAGCTACTTTCCCATCATTTGCAGGATAATGTTTTAGAGTACCAGGAGTTTGGTTTTATGGAAAATATCACTTCGGATAAATTTATATTTAAAATAAAATCTGTTTTTGAAGGAAAGCAATACAGCGATTTGGGGATTAGTGAAATGCGATTGATGTACAAGGACACACCGATGATAATTGTAAATGATGAGCGAGAAGAATCAAAGAAAAGGTTATATCAAAAAATAAAAGAAACTTGTCTCGAAAACATTATCGACAAACGCATTGCTAATGAGGTATTAGAAAACGATCTCTTTTCTTCCCGTTCGCTTATCCTTCGTTCGGATTATACTTTTGTTTTATATGAAGAAAATTCCAGCCGAACCCAAAAAAAATCTGCCGAACAAAAAATCCTCGCTGATGGTAGTTGGGAGTTATTAAAGCTGGAAAAGGAACAAGCAGAAATAAAAGTCTTTGGCAAATATTTTGACCAATCCCAAGCGCATATTTTTTATAAAGGAAAATCCTCCAGCGAACACTTAAAGATTTTCAAAGATATTTTAAAAATTAATTATAAAAAAATAAAAGGTGGAAAATTTGTGGCGGAGTATTATTTAAAGTAGGAATTGTTAAATGTTAAAATTATAGTTTTTTTATATCCCCCCCTTGCGCTCTATTCTAATTGTAATTATCTTTGTAGCATCTAATCCGAGAATACTTACAAGTACCACCTTTTTACTTACCTCATTTACTTCTACTTAACTTTTACTCCTTACTTACAACCACCACATTAATTAACCACTTTTTACAGCGCATTAGTTTCTGTTGCTTTTGCATTTTTATTTTATTCATTAGAAATAATGATATAGGATACTATTGC
>JAHDCK010000013.1:2071-28514 GCA_020629915.1 Saprospiraceae bacterium | reverse complement strand
CCGGCTCCAAAAAATTGAAGCCGGCAAATAACAAAACTATTTGTTATTGGATGATGAGATTTTTATATATTTTTAATTAAGACAGTAGTCATCGATAACTTTATCTGCGGCTTTAGAGCCTTTATCCGCAGCTGTGGAATAATCATAACAAGCATTATCTTTTTGTCCCAAAGCTTTGTAGGCATTTCCTCGGTTGAGGTGCGCACTGGCGAGCTGGGCATTAGAAAGATTTTTCGGAGTGCCAATGGCCTGACTAAGATCGTCCACTGCTCCACGATGATCCTCCAGTTTGTATTTACAATAGCCGCGATCATTCAAAGCACGCGCCTTGTGTTCTGAGTCTAACTGAATCGGATGATCGTAGTCTGAAATGGCCAGTTTGTAATTTCCAAGGTCTTTGTAGGCATTCGCCCGGCTGAGGTGAATGAAGGGGTCATTTGGCCTCAAATTTAGCGAAGCTGTAAAATCCTCTACGGCATTTTTGTGCATTTGCACATGGCTGTAAGCATCCCCCCGGGTATTGAAATATTGGTATTTTGTTGGATTGAGTTCGATGGCTTTACCCATGTCCGCAATACATTTAGGGTAATCCTCCTTCATCAGATAAGCTATGGCACGATGGTGATAAAGTGTATCTTCATTTGGGTTTTGGGCAATAGCCTCCGACAAATCCTCAATAGATTTATTCAGGTTATTTCTGTAGCGGTGGGCCAATCCACGGGTTACGAAGAATTGAGCCGGAATAATTCCGTTAGCATCAATGGCAAAATTCATGTCATTAATGACTTTCTCGTATTCCATTTTAGCGAGATAGGCATCTGCCCGGTGTGCATAAGGAGCCGGGTCATTGGGATTGAGTGTTATTGATTTTGTAAAATCATCAATCGCCTTGTCATATTTTTTCTGAGCCAAATAGGCTTTCCCCCGATTATCATAAGTGATACCATCTTTAGAATCCAGCGCAATAGCTTTGTTATAATCCCGGATGGCAGCATTGTGATTGCCGTGAGCGTAAGCGGCAGTGGCACGAGAGCGAATGTACAGCGGATTTTTTGGATCCAGTTCCATGGCTTTGCTGTACTGGATAATGGCTTCCAGGTAGTTTTTGGCAAAGGCATAGCAGTCACCCGCATAGTGCCAGACTTCTGCATTATTGGGATCTTTTTTCTTGCTTGTATTGAATATCTCCAATGCTACATCGTAGTTACCAAGCATAAACTGGCATTTTCCTTTTTGCAAGGAGGCCGGGAAATGATTGGGTTGCCGGGATAAAATACCTTCAAACTCTGCCAGGGCATCCCGGATTTTATCTTGTTTTAATAAAATTAAACCATATAAATAAAAAGCATCTGTGTATTCCCGGTTGGCTTGTATGGCCTTTCGGGTGCTGGAACCCGCTTTTTTAAACTGGCCAATGTGGAATTGTGCCAAACCAAGATGATATTGGTAGCGAGCCACAGTAGGTTTGTTTTTTGCAGCTACTTTAAATTCCTCAATAGCTTCAGTGTATCCTTTGTCCTGCAATTCTATTAGACCCAAAAAGAAATTCGCATCCACCAGGTTTTTATTTAAATTAACAGCACGAACCAAATCTCCTTCAGCTGTTTCTGGTTGTCCCATCTCGTAGAATAACTTGCCACGGTAGTACAAGGCCTCCGCAAATTTGGGGTGATATTCCAGGCAATGGTTAAATTCTATAATAGCTACATCAGGCTTTTTTTCATATAAATAAACCAGTCCTCTGTAGAAGTAAGCATTGGCGTCTCTGGAGTTTTGTTGAATCGCAATATCCAGATCTTTTTTAGCCGCAAGCGTATCTCCAAGCGACATTTGACATATCCCCCGTTGGGTATAAGCATCGGGGAGCTGATTGTCGATTTCGATGGCGCGATCATAATCTAAAATTGCATCAGAGCATTTATTATTATTAAATTTCAAATAACCAGATTGAAGATAAGCCTCCGCACTTTGGTTATCCATAGCCAGTGCTTTTTCTACATCCTGAAAAGCGCCTTCCGTATCATTGGATTTGAAGCGGGCCATGCTGCGATAAACATAACTTTCAGCCGTTGCTTTTCCAGCATTGACGAGTTGATTGATTCGTTCCAATGCCAGAGAATATTTACCCATTTTATTATAAAGGTGCGCTGCAAAATTGTAAATATCTGCATCTATTGTGCCGGAGGAGGCAATGGTTTTTTCTATTGTTTTAATGGCCTCATTGGTTTTTCCTAAATACATAAAACTCCGGGCTATATTCAGAGAAATAGAAAGATCATCCGGGGCCAGATTCCGGGCATCCTGAAAAGCGAGGATGGCTTCCCGGTGTTTTTTTAGTTTTTGAAATAACAGACCTTTATAGTAATGAGCTGTGTATTCTTCGGGATTGATTTCAATACTTTTATTATAAAATTCAATAGCTTTATCCGGGTTAGTGGCGGCATGCGCATCTCCCATCCCAATGTAGGCAAAATGGTTTTTGGGATCAAAGTCCAGCGCCATCTGGTAATCCTGCATGGCCTTGGCATTTTGGCCTCTTTCTATCCAGGTATTGCCTCTCCAGTAGTAAAGTTCAGAAGAGGGGTTGAGAGAGATAGCTTTGGAGTAATCCATTTCAGCACCGTAAAAATTTTCCATGAAATATTTACAGGAGCCTCGGTTAAAAAGAACTTTGGCATTGTTCGGATCAATATCAAGAGATTTAGAATAAAAATCCCGGGCCTTTTTAAATTCACCCATATCGAAGTAAATATTGCCCGTGCCAATGAGCGCGTCGAGATGGGCCTCGTCCTTTTTTAAAACAGTTGTGTAAAAGGAAAGAGCTGATTCCAGTTGTTGGTTTTGATGAAGGGAGTCTCCGATTTCCATAATTTTGGAAATAGATTGGGTGTAACTGTTTACGTAGAATAATGTGGTGATGATAATTGTTAATATGGACGAGAAGCGGTTCATGGTTACATATATTTTTAAATTTTGTGAAAAAATATTTCCGGGAAGATTTAATCCTCCCGGAATGGTATTATCGGTTTTCCTGTTGTTGTAAGAGATATATAAAGTCAACTAATAAATGATCAAAATAATGGGTTATCGTCTTGTAGGGGCATTGCGGGTGCGGAATCCGTTTTTACCGGATGTAGTCACTCGCTTTACTTTAATTTCACTATAAACGATAACATCTTCTTCATTCGTTTCTGCTTCAAAGGTGGGGGTAACTAATGTAGTGTTATTGACGACCTCTCCTTTCATAGAGGCTTCTAGTTCCGGACTTACTTTAAATACTTCCATATCGGAAGATCGTTTTTGAGTTGCAGCAGGAGTAGGTTCTGATTGTAATAAGCCTAATTTGGTTTTTTCTGTTTGAGTAGTTTTGGATTTTGGAGAGAGTGGTTGAGCATTATTCGCTGTAGCCAGCAACTCAGGGTCAATAGGAGCTGCCTGAAACTCATCTCTTGAGTTTCTTTTGGCTGGTTTTTCCACATTTGGTACAAATGTGATTACAGGAGTAATATTTTGTGAAACATTTTCTGTTTTGGCACGTTGCTTGTTCTTTACAATAATATCGTCGGAAATTGAAACCATTTCAACCTCATCATATTGATTCAGATTATATTTCTCAATCAATCCAATTAATTTCTCAGCATAAACAGGATTAGTGGCATAACCGGCTTTTTTGAGGCCCTTCGCCCAGGCTTTGTAGTCTGTACGAGAGTACCCAAAAAGAAAATGGTAGCGATTCCGGTTCATTAAAAACCTGGAATGATCACGATAAGAGTCCAGTGGATCTTCGTATTTTCTAAAACAAGATTCAATTAAATTGCCATTAGCATCAAGGTCGTCATCTTTGTGATGATGGGTAGGCCCCGTCCAGCCTTTGTGGCATTTAATACCAAAATGGTTGTTGCTATTCAGTGCGAGATCACTTTCTCCACAGCCAGATTCCAGGACACCCTGAGCCAGAGTAATACTTGCCGGAATGCCGGAATGTAACATCTCTTCTACAGCTATAGCGCTGTACATTTCAATATACTTTTCTACTTTGTTGTTAGCAGTGAGAACAGAACAGGATACTGCTAAGGCGATAATAATTCCATAAAGCCGCATAATACTAATTTTTTAAATACATAAAAAATATTGCTCTATTAACAGATATTGTATAATTAATAATACAATTCATGCCTCCAGAACAACCTGGGGTGAGGGGTATTACAAAACTAATGGGTCCTCCATGTGGTGGGGCCACAGGTGGTAGTTGTTTTGATTACTACAGCTTTTTTGTTTTGAAAATTATTTTGGTGGATGATTGAGATTAAACTCAGTTACATTTTATGCAATTCTTTTGTATAATTCAACTTTGAAAAAAAAGTAAAAAGAAGGATAATTTGAGTCAAATTGTTTTTTTAGTATGAGATAATATTTTTTACGTGAATTTTTAGGCGCATTAATCAACTGATTTACAGGAATTTGTGGATTTTGTTTTAAAATATAATTTTTAATTTATTTTTTATTATTTAATTTAAATATATCCTTAAAAACAAAATGTCATTTGAAAGTATTCCCAGGATGGGATGTTTTTTTTGTGTTTGAATAAAAAAACTGAAGAAGTTAGATTAATGCATTAGTAAGTGTCGTATAAGAATTTAATCCTTAAGCTGATAGATTCCTTTTAAATTTCTTCCATGCTGATCATAATCCAGCCCATAGCCAATGACAAACTTATCGGGGATTTCAAATCCGCAATAATCTACTTTCAGTGGGTATTGAAGCGCATCAGGTTTAAGCAGTAGAGTAGCAAGTGCAACAGATGCTAGTTCTTTTTTATATAAAGTATTTAAAAATTCATTCAGCGTCCGTCCGGTATCAATAATATCTTCAAGAATAAGAACATGCCGGTTTGTTAAATCTAACTCTAAACCAATGACCTCTTGAACATGCCCGGTAGAAGATAGACCAGAGTAAGAGGAGAGTTTTACAAAAGTCAGTTCACAGGGGAAATCCAATTCGCGAATCAGATCCGCACCAAAAATAAAAGAGCCGTTTAGTACGCAAATTAATATAGGATTTTTATCTCTGTATTCGTCAGAGAGTTTTTGTCCCATTTCTATTACTCTTTTTCGTATGTCTTCTTCCTCTATAAAAGGAACAAATACCTTGTCGTGTACAGTAACCATAGTTTATTTTCTTGGAATGATTAATTGCTGACCAATGGATATAATATCTGAATCTAAATTATTCGCTTTTTTTATTTCCGAAACCGGTATGTCGTATTTTCTCGAAATCGCATAAAGCGTCTCTCCAGCCGACACGGTGTGATAAGTCGTATTTGTTTCCTCGACATCCGGCTTTGGCGGGGGAGTTATCTTTGGAGGCTTTACCGGAGGGGTGGGGGAGATCGTTGGTTTGTCAGGATGTTGTCCCTTTGGCAATAATTTAGGCGTTGATTTTGCCTTGCGCTTTATAGCCACTCGTGCACCTGGAGCAGGTTGCCTGCCTCTGTTCATTCGATTTTTCTTATATAAATATTTTAAGCGTATCCCGTAGAGTTGAGAGATATTATACATGGACTCACCGGGTTTCACTAAATGATATTTTTTGTCACCCCTGTATTTTCTTCTTTTCTTTTGAAGAAACACCCGCTCCCCTTTTTCAAAAGCGCGTTTTGGGTTTTGGGTTTCGTTGTACTTCATCACCTTACTTACATCCACCTTGTATCGTTTGGCAATCGTCTGGGGATTATCTCCCGCTTCTGCGTAAACTGCTTTTAATCGGTTAAACTCATGAATTTCTACAACTAGCGGTGGTACATCAGTCACTGGATCTGTCGGTGGGGTATACTTTACATCATCATATTTATATAATTGATGTCTTTCGATAAGGTTGATTAGTAATTGCGGGTACTTAGGGTTAGTAGCATAGCCGGCTTCCTTTAGTCCACGAGCCCAGCCTTTGTAATCTTTTATATTTAATTTAAATAACTTTGAATAACGCGGCTTTTTTAAAAATTGGGAATGATCCCGATAACTTTGTTCTGGAGACGGATAAACCCGAAAGCAGGATTTAATAAGATCCCCATCAGCATTATAGTCATCATCTTCCTTACCAAATGTGGGGCCGGTCCAGGCAGAACCACATTTTATACCAAAGTGATTACGGGCTTTTAAAGCCAACTCACTCCGGCCGCTATTAGACTCCAAGATACCTTGAGCCAGTTTAATGCTGGCAGGCACACCCTGTGCAGCCATTTCTGACTGTGCCAGCATATAGTATTTTTTTATATAATCTTTGGTAGCATCCTGTGCAAGGACGTTGAGATGAGCACAAACGAACAGGAAGGAAAGAAGAATAAGGGGCGATTTTTTTGACATACGCGCAGATATTTTTGAGTTGGCTGCTAAGATGTCAAATAATCATGGAAATATCAAGGTTCTGTCCTTGGTAAATTCATTTCCATTAATATTAACAGGCCCAACATGAGCAGACCGGCTAATCCTATAGCAAATTCTCCTATAAAACAATTGATGCCTGCCGCTACTAACAAGATGCCATATAGAGGATTTAATAATATTTTCTTAATGTGATTAGACATTTTACCTGGTTTTTTATGAGGTTTATTTACAATACATTTACGCTTGTCCCAATAGGAACACTAGGTGTAGCTCACAGTAAATTTTGGAAAGTAAATCAGGGATTGCCTTTTCATTGTCGGGGTTATTAAAGACGTTTTACCTTATGCCAATTTGATGCCATTTCTTAAAAAAATTACGAGAAAAGATTGTTGTTATTTTATTAAAACACCAAAAAGTGTATACAAAAAAAGAAGTCATTTGCAAACTTATGCGAAATGACTTCTTTTAAATGATTGATAATCAGTTTGTTGGCAAAATATTGCCTTGATATATTTTATTATACTATCAAATTACATGTAATAGTTTCATTTTGGGAAATGCTTGAAAATTGATTGTCAAAAGTACGTAAACTTATGCGACTGGAAAATCTCTGACATTTGGATTCCAGGTGTAAAGAGATGTTGGGGCCAGAATTACTCTTTTTGGAAAAGCTAAACCAGATGTATTGTTATAAAAACTTAAATATGGTTTCCAGGAGTTTGGACGATGAATCGGCCTTTGCATAAATGGAATAGTTTCCTTTTTAGAAACGGGTTTCTGATCATATTGAGCCAAGCCATGCCGCTCAATTAATTGAATGAGCTGCTGTGGATAAGTTGGATCAGTTGCATACCCGGCTTTTTTTAAGCCATAGGCCCACTTTTTGTAATCCATTTTATATTTTAATAAGAAACGATATCGTTTGCGCATTAACAATTCAGAATGGGCACGGTAAGAATCTTTGACAGAACTAAAAATTTTAAAACAAGAAGGAATCCTGTTGCCGGCGGCGTCATGATCATCATCCTTTAAAAAGTAACCTGTTTTTGTTCGGCCACATTTCATTCCAAAGTGATTGTTCGCATTTCGGGCCAGTTGACTGTTTCCGTTTCTGGACTCCAGGATACCCTGTGCTAATTTGATACTTGCAGGTACACCTGTCCGGTTCATCTCGGATACGGCAATTTCCTTGTATAAATCAATGTATTCTGTCCGACTAATTTTTCTTTCTGCAAAAAGATGTAATGAACCTGCTAAAAGCAGGCCGATTAAAAAAAACCTCATTGTTATTCATTTTTGGTTCAAAAAACGGGGTCATCCCTTCATTTGAAGGTTTTAAAGGTATTTTTGGTGTGTAGGAGTTGGTCGGTAATTGAGTAGTTTGATTATTTACGAAGTTAGGATGTTAAACGTCATATAAACAAAAAATGTTTCAAATAAAATGCTGATTTTCAAAGAAATAACCAAAATGAGAAAGATTTATTTTTGGGGATTTTGTTGAAATTCAAGTAATAATTCCAAACAAACGAAAGGCATCAAATGATTATTTTGCAAAAATTGGCAAAAATGAATCTCCATTTGGAATCTTAAGGTTTTCTTAATCCCCTGAAAATTAAAGGGTTTATACCCCAAAAAATTATTGAAAATACCTTTTGGGATTGAACAAAAAAAGTCTATCTTTGCACACGCTTTTGGAGAAAGCACCATTTTTTGAAGAAAAGGGTTCTAAAACACCCGAATAAATTGAGAGTATGCCAACGATTAATCAGTTAGTACGAAAAGGAAGAAAGCAAATTATTACCAAGAGTAAATCACGCGCACTGGATTCTTGTCCGCAAAGACGTGGAGTATGCACTCGTGTATACACTACCACGCCTAAAAAACCAAACTCTGCATTGCGTAAAGTAGCCAAAGTACGCCTGACAAACGGAATTGAGGTAATTGCCTATATCCCGGGAGAAGGACATAATTTACAAGAACACTCCATCGTATTAATCCGGGGAGGTCGTGTAAAAGATTTGCCTGGTGTGCGCTATACCATCGTGAGAGGGGCTTTAGATACGGCGGGAGTTACGGATCGCTTACAAAGCCGATCTAAATACGGAACAAAAAGACCTAAGAAGTAGTTATACTAATTCGTGTTCTTAAATAGAATTTTGCTTTCGCAAAATTTTTTACAAGAGCCTAAATTTTATAAGATAAGACATGCGTAAAAGAAAACCAAAACCGCGGATAATTGCTCCGGATCCAAAATTCGGAGATCCAATGGTGACTCAGTTTGTGAATAATATGATGTGGAAAGGAAAGAAATCCGCAGCGTTTAAAGTATTCTACGATGCAATGGAAATTGTAGAAAACCGCTCAAAGGAAAATCCACATGAAATTTGGAAAAAAGCTCTTAATAATGTGATGCCTCAGGTAGAGGTGCGCAGCCGCCGGATCGGTGGAGCCACATTCCAGATTCCTACAGAAATTCGCGCAGCCAGAAAAGTTTCTATTGGAATGAAATGGCTCATTTCCTTTTCCAGAAAACGAAGTGGTAAAGGAATGGCTTCAAAACTAGCCGCAGAAGTAATTGCTGCAGCTAAAAATGAAGGTGCTGCGGTCAAAAGAAAAGAAGATACGCACAAAATGGCAGAGTCCAATCGGGCCTTTGCACATTTCCGGGCGTAATTTTTGTAACTAACACTACTGACACCTTAAATTCTTTCCTTTTTAATAAGGAAAGCCCGAGTATTTCCAATTGCCAATCAATTAGAAATACTCATTTAATTTTAAAAGGAACACAAAAAACAGAGGACTATCCTCCGTTTTCCCATTATTAAACAACAACAGGAATTAATTCAGGCGTTATGGCAAAAGATTTAAAATTTACACGAAACATCGGTATTGCGGCGCACATTGATGCCGGTAAAACAACAACTACCGAAAGAATTCTTTACTACACAGGTAAATCCCATAAAATTGGAGAGGTGCACGATGGTGCCGCTACCATGGATCACATGGAGCAGGAACAAGAGAGAGGAATTACCATTACCTCCGCTGCCACCAAAACAGAGTGGAAGTGGGATGGAAATGATTTCTCTATTAATATTATTGACACCCCCGGTCACGTTGACTTTACCGTTGAGGTAGAACGTTCTCTTCGTGTTTTGGATGGAACTGTAGCACTTTTCTGTGCCGTAGGTGGTGTAGAACCTCAATCCGAAACCGTTTGGCGTCAGGCGGATCGTTATCGAGTACCTCGTATCGGTTTTGTTAATAAAATGGATAGAAGTGGTGCAGATTTCTTTAATGTTGTTAACGATGTTAAGGAAAAATTAGGTGGAAATGCCATTCCAATTACTATTCCAATTGGAGCAGAACACGAGTTTAGAGGTGTTGTAGATTTACTGGATAATCAGGCTTTGGTTTGGGATGACGAAACTAAAGGGATGAAATTCGAAATCATCGATATTCCGGAAGACCTTAAAGATACAGTTAAGAAATATCGGGATCTCCTCGTCGAAACTATCGCAGAATACGATGATGAATTAATGGAGAAATACTTTGAAGATCCGGATTCTATCACAAAACAGAATATGAGAGATGCTATCCGTGCAGCTACCATCGATATGAAAATGATTCCGATGATGTGCGGTTCAGCTTTTAAAAATAAAGGTGTTCAGTTACTGTTGGATGCGGTATGTGCTTTCATGCCATCCCCCGTTGACAAAGCTGAAATTGTAGGAACACACCCCGACACAGGAGAAGAGATTTCTGTAAAACCATCTGCGGATGAGCCTTTTGCAGCACTAGCTTTTAAAATTGCTACCGATCCTTATGTAGGTCGTTTGGCCTTTATGCGGGTTTACTCCGGATCATTGGATGCGGGTTCTTATGTTTTAAATACGCGCTCAGGAAAGAAAGAACGTATTTCACGTATTTTCCAAATGCACGCCAATAAACAAAACCCAATCGAAAAAGTAGAAGCAGGGGATATTGCTGCCGGAGTTGGTTTTAAGGACTTGAGAACAGGGGATACAATTTGTGATTTAAAACACCCAATTGTTTTAGAACAAATGACCTTCCCGGAACCAGTAATCGGTATTGCTATCGAACCTAAAACACAAAAAGACCTGGATAAACTGGGAATGGCTTTGGCTAAACTGGCCGAGGAAGATCCAACCTTTAAAGTTAGAAATGACGAAGAAACCGGCCAAACCATTATTAGTGGTATGGGGGAGTTGCACCTTGAAATTATCGTTGATCGCCTAAAGCGCGAGTTCAAAGTAGAATGTAATCAGGGACAACCTCAGGTAACTTATAAAGAGGCATTAACAGCTATGGTTGATCACCGCGAACGTTTGAAAAAACAATCTGGTGGTTCCGGTCTGTTCGCCGATATGCAATTTGAATTAGGACCAGCTGATCAGGAATTTCTGGATAGCGAAGAATTCAAAGAAGGTAAAAAGAAGTTGCAATTTGTCAATAATATCACAGGAGGTTCTATTCCAAGAGAATTGATTAGCCCCGTAGAAAAAGGGTTTATCAGTATGATGGATAATGGTATCCTGGCAGGATATAAAATGGATTCCATGAAAGTACGTTTGTACGATGGTTCTACTCACGCGGTGGATTCCAAGCCAATTGCCTTTGAACTATGTGCCAAGGAAGGCTTTAAAGCCGCCGCACACAAATGTAAACCACAGTTATTGGAACCTATCATGAAGCTGGAAGTAATTACTCCGGAAGAATACGTAGGTAACGTTATCGGTGACCTCAACCGTCGTCGTGGATTACTGAAAGGCCAGGAGCCTAGAACAGGTGGAGCAGTTTCCGTACAGGCGGATGTGCCACTCTCCGAAATGTTTGGTTATGTGACCAACCTTCGTACCCTGACTTCAGGCCGGGCCAATTCTTCTATGGTCTTCTCTCACTATGCCGCAGCACCCAGAAATATCGCTGAGGAAGTGATCGAAAAAGCTAAAGGAGACTTGAAAGTGTAAAAAGACTATTTTTATACATAATCAGGGGAAATAAATCTAAGATTTATTTCCCCTTTTCATTTAATACAACTATATTTGCAGCCCGTTCCGGTAAAGGAATGGAAAAAATTAAATTTGGATAACTTTTATAGTTAGGTATGAATCAAAAAATTAGAATAAAACTTCGCTCTTATGACCACAATTTAGTGGATAAGTCTACGGAGAAAATCGTAAAAACAGTGCGCAATAGTGGTGCTGTCGTTACGGGGCCGATTCCGCTGCCAACTGAGAAAAAAGTATTTACAGTTCTGCGTTCACCGCACGTAAATAAAAAATCTCGGGAGCAGTTTCAACTTCGTACCCACAAACGACTGATTGAAATATATACAGCAACTACAAAAACAGTTGACGCCCTGTCAAAACTGGAACTCCCAAGTGGTGTTGATATCCAGGTAAAAGTTCTTGCTTAAGAGATTTATTCTCTTGACATTTTACTTGTATCCCATCGGGCTTATTTTATTAGAATAAGTCACGCGGTGTTTTTACATTAAATTAAAACTAATAAAGTCTAACATGAACGGCTTAATAGGTAAAAAAATAGGCATGACCAGCGTCTATACAGAAGAAGGTCGAAATGTCGCTTGCACAGTTGTAGAATTAGGACCTTGTGTGATCACTCAGGTGAAAACAGAAGACTCTGATGGGTATAATGCCCTTCAACTGGGTTTTGGAGAGAAAAAAGAAAAAAATACTTCCAAGGCTATGCTCGGACATTTTCAGAATGCCAAAGCAACCCCTAAGCGTAAACTCGTTGAGTTTCGCGATTTTGAAATAGATAAAAAAGCAGGAGAATCCATCTCCGTAGATGAAGTTTTTGCAGAAGGAGATGTAGTGAATGTGGTTGGAACTTCTAAAGGAAAAGGATTTCAGGGTGTGGTCAAACGCCACGGATTTGCCGGGGTAAATGACGCTACACACGGTCAGCATAACCGCCAGCGTGCGCCGGGTTCCATCGGTGCGGCTTCCTATCCTGCAAAAGTTGTAAAAGGGATGCGTATGGCAGGTAGAATGGGTGGAGAACGTGTGAAAACGACAAACCTGACTGTTGTTAAAATTTTCCCGGATGAAAATTTACTTTTGGTCAGCGGTTCTGTTCCTGGGCACAAAGGAGCTTTTGTAATTATTGAAAAATAATCTGAATAAAAATCTATAAAAGAGATGAAACTTTCAGTTCATAATATAAACGGGCAAACAACTGGTAAAGAAGTAGACTTGCCAGAGGATATCTTTGGAATTGAGCCCAATGACCACGCAGTTTGGTTAGCTGTAAAACAGTACCAAAATAGCCAGCGTCGTGGAACACACAAGGCCAAAGAACGCGGAGAAGTAAAAGGTTCTACCCGGAAAATAAAACGTCAAAAAGGAACAGGTACTGCCCGTGCCGGAGATATTAAAAGTCCAATTTTTAGAGGTGGAGGTCGTATTTTTGGACCCCGCCCCAGAAACTACGGAATCAAGCTGAATAAAAAGGTCAAAACACTGGCTCGTAAATCGGCTTTGGCAGGTAAACTCAAGGACGAAGCATTGATGATCCTGGAGGATTTTAGCTTGGATGCACCAAAAACAAAAGCCTATTTGGATATATTAAATAACCTTTCTGTATCTGATAAAAGAACGCTTTTAGTCCTTGCTGAAAATGACGCTAATATCTTTTTGTCCAGTAGAAATTTACCCAATGCAGAGGTGACTACGATTCAGGATTTAAACGTATATCAGACATTGCGCTCGGAAAGAGTGATCCTTTCAGAGGGTTGTATTGAAAAGTTAAAAGAAGTTTTTTCAAATTAATTTGGGATTCGTCCCTAAAGGAATAATAAAATGGCAAAGCAAATTTTAGTCAGACCATTAATTACTGAGAAATCCGAAATGCTTTCAGATAATAAAAATCAGTATTCATTTGTGGTCCATTCAAAAGCCAACAAACTGGAAATTAAAGCAGCCGTGCAAAAAATGTACGATGTAAAGGTAGCTTCTGTAAATACCCTTATTATGCCGGCCAAAGCGCGCAACCGCATGACGCGCTCCGGAGTTTTACAAGGCAAAAAAAGTAGTTATAAAAAAGCTATCATTACGCTCAAGGATGGGGAAACCATTGATTTATACGGCGAAATGTAATTATCAATCAGAAAATTAAGCAGCCATGCCACTAAAAAAATATAAACCCGTAACACCCGGACTCAGAACGAGAGTTGGTAATGCCTTCGCAGAAGTGACGACTGACAAGCCGGAGAAAAGCCTGACAAGGGGATTAACCAAGTCCGGTGGTCGGAATAATGCTGGTAAAATGACCGTTCGCAACAGAGGGGGCGGGCATAAACGCAAGTATAGAATTATTGATTTTAAAAGAAATAATGATGGAATACCGGGAACGGTAAAAACCATCGAATACGATCCCAATCGCTCTGCTTTCATAGCTTTGATTAGTTTTGCGAATGGTGATAAACGTTATATCATCGCTCCGGATGGATTGAAGGTTGGAGCAAAAATCGCTTCAGGTGAATCTGCTCCACCAGAATTAGGAAATGCTCTTCCATTGAGTAAAATTCCTCTCGGTGCAACCATTCACGCTATTGAAATGCAACCAGGGAAAGGAGCTGCTTTGGCTAGAAGTGCCGGAACCTACGGAATCCTTATGAGCCGCGAAGGGAAATATGCTATTATCAAATTGCCTTCTGGTGAAACAAGAAAGATTTTGTTAGTTTGTAAAGCAACAATTGGTTCTGTTTCTAACCCGGATCACCAACTACAGGTGCTGGGTAAAGCGGGAAGAAGCCGTTGGTTAGGTAAACGTCCTCGTGTAAGAGGGGTAGCGATGAACCCGGTTGATCACCCAATGGGTGGTGGTGAAGGTAGAGCTTCAGGAGGTCACCCAAGATCCAGAACCGGAGTAATGGCCAAAGGTCAAAAGACCAGAAATACCAAGAAGCATTCTAGTAAATTAATTATATCCAGAAGAAAAACGAAGAAGTAAACTTTGTATAAATAAATAGATTATGCCAAGATCGCTTAAAAAAGGACCTTACGTATTCCACAAGTTGTTGACCAAGCTGCGAAAATCAGAGGAGTCTAAGAAAAAGACAGTCATCAAGACCTGGTCAAGAGCCTCTATGATTATCCCGGATATGGTAGGGAAAACAATTGCCGTGCATAACGGGAAAACGTTTGTTCCAGTTTTTGTTACAGAAAATATGGTAGGTCACAAATTAGGAGAGTTCTCGCCAACGCGAAATTTCCGTGGTCACGCCGGTCAGAAGAAGAAGAGATAATTTCCTCTAATTCTATCTGGATTTTATTGAAAATAATCGAGTAAAAGCTAAAAGTTAATTCAAAATGGAAGCTGTTGCCAAATTAAAAAATTGTCCTTTGTCTGCCAGAAAAATGAGACTGGTAGTGGATATCGTTCGGGGGAAAGATGTGGATGAAGCATTGAATATCCTGAGATATACCAAAAAAGAAGCGGCAGAATGGGTAGAAAAATTATTGTTATCTGCTATCGCAAATTGGGAAAATAAATCCAATGCAAGTGCTGATGACTATGAATTATATATTAAAACGGCATTTTCTGATCAGGGACCAATGCTTAAGCGTTTTCGCCCGGCTCCTTATGGACGAGCACACCGAATTCGCAAGCATACAAATCACCTCACACTTATCGTGGAAAATCAGGTGGCTCTGGAAATGGATTTAGATGATGTTAATGAAGGAGTAGATGATGTTGAGGAAGTTGAAGAAATGGCAGAAGAGTAAAAAAACTAAGAGCGCAAAGCGTTTTTAAACCTATTTTAAATTAAAATTCAATATGGGTCAAAAGACAAATCCAATTGGTAATCGTTTAGGAATCATCCGAGGTTGGGAATCCAACTGGTTCGGAGGTAAAAACTTTGGAGCTAATGTAGTTGAGGATGAAAAAATCCGCCGCTACATGAAGGTGAGGGTTCAAAAAGGTGGAATAGCCCGAATTATCATTGAACGCACCCTGAAGCGTATTACCATTACTATTCATACCTCCCGTCCGGGAATTATCATCGGTAAAGGCGGTCAGGAAGTCGATAATATCCGGGAAGAGTTGAAAAAGCTGACTGGAAAAGATGTTCAAATCAACATCGTTGAAATTCGTAAACCTGAACTGGATGCGGCTATTGTCGGAGAGTCTATTGCTAAACAACTGGAAGCACGTATCAACTTTCGTCGTGCCATAAAAATGGCTATACAATCTACTATTCGTGCAGGTGCTCAGGGTATTAAGGTGAGAGTATCTGGTCGATTGAATGGAGCAGAGATGGCTCGTTCTGAAGAGTTTAAAGAGGGTAGAACGCCACTGCACACTTTCCGTGCAGATATTGACTATTGTTTGTCTGAGGCATTGACCATTTACGGAAAAATCGGGGTGAAAGTCTGGATTTGTAAAGGGGAGATTTTAGGAAAACGCGATTTGTCTCCAAATGTAGGTGTGAAGAAACAGGAAAGAGGTGGACGACGAGGTGGCGGACGCAGAGATGGACGCAGAGATGGAGGTGGAAGAAGACGCAGAAACTAAACAATTCTAAAGCAATGATCGCAGGATAACGGATATTTTAGCGTATCTTTGCGGCACTTTTTGCAACACGAGTATTTATATTAAAATTTTTATAAAATGTTACAACCGAAACGTACCAAATATAGAAAGCAACAGAAGGGAAGAAATCGCGGGTTGGCACATCGTGGAAGCACCGTATCCTTCGGGACTTTTGGACTGAAGAGCTTGGATCCGGGTTTTATCACTAACCGACAGATCGAGTCTGCTCGTATTGCGATGACTCGTTATATGAAAAGAGAAGGAACAGTTTGGATTAGAATTTTTCCAGACAAACCCATTACAGCAAAGCCTCAGGAGGTACGTATGGGTAAAGGTAAAGGAGCTTTGGATCACTATGTGGCTGTTGTAAAACCTGGTAGAATTATGTTTGAAATGGACGGAGTAAGCCGGGAAGTAGCAGAGGAAGCCCTTAGATTAGCCGCACAAAAATTACCGGTTAAGACTAAGGTAGTCATGAGAAGAGATTACGTAGGATAATATATTAATTTAGGAAATTTTATATAAAAATGGCGAATCAAAAATACCAGGAAATTCAAGGTCTTAGTATCGAAGAATTGAACACGGAACTGGCAGAATTGCAGGAAGAATATCAAAAATTGCAATTCGATCACGCTACAACCGGATTGGATAATCCATTAGTTATTCGGGAAAGAAGAAGAGAGATCGCCCGTGTAAAAACGGAACTCCGCAAACGGGAGATGGGTGAAATGTCAGAAGCACAATTGGCAAAACGAAGCAAAATTCGTCAAAGACGTAGTAAAAAATAACGTTCTTTTATATCATTTAAAAGATTTGTAAAGAACAAAAATTAGATAAAATGGCTGAAAGAAATCTTAGAAAACAAAGAGTCGGTGTCGTAACCAGTTCCGGTATGGATAAGTCAATTGTCATTTCGGTTGAACGTAAAATGGCACACCCTATCTATGGAAAATTCGTAAAGAAAACGAATAAATTCATGGCTCACGATGAAACCAACGATTGTAATGTTGGGGATACTGTGCGCATCATGGAAACGCGCCCAATGAGTAAGCGCAAATGCTGGAGAGTCGTTGAAGTACTCGAAAGAGCGAAGTAATTTTAAGAGAATCATTTTATATAAAAATACCCTGATTCAAAATTAAAGTATCATGATACAGCAAGAATCAAGATTAAAAGTTGCGGATAATAGTGGTGCCAAAGAGGTACTGTGTATCCGTGTACTTGGAGGTTCCGGAAGACGCTATGCATCTATTGGTGACCAAATTGTAGTCACTGTAAAAGAGGCTGCTCCAGGTGGTTTGAAAAAAGGAACGGTTTCAAGAGCCGTTGTAGTAAGAACGAAAAAGGAAATCCGCAGAAAAGACGGAACGTATATCCGCTTCGATGATAATGCAGTTGTTTTGCTTACTGCCGCTGAGGAACCCAGAGGAACCCGTATTTTCGGGCCTGTTGCCAGAGAATTACGAGATAAGGATTATATGAAGATTATCTCCCTGGCTCCCGAGGTACTTTAATTTAAAACCAGTAAAAAGATTTTAAAAATGGCCAATAAAAAAAATAAAAAGCAACCTAAATACCACATCAAAAAAGGAGATAATGTTCTCGTGATTTCCGGTGCGGATAAAGGGACAACAGGAGAAGTTCTGGAAGTACTTCGGGACAAAGGCAGAGCCATTGTAGAAGGTGTTGCAGTTGCAAAAAAGCACACCAAGCCCACCGAGGATAACCCGGGAGGAATCAATGAAATTTATAAATCTGTTCATCTTTCAAATCTCGCTTTACACGAAGGAGGCGTCCCTACACGAGTAGGAAGAAGACGTGAAAATGGTAAGGCAGTGAGATATTCCAAGAAAACAGGAGAAATTATATAACGATGAGTTACGTACCAAGATTAAGAACATTATACAAAGAAACCATTGTTCCAAAATTAATGGAGGAGTTTCAATATAAGTCTGCCATGGAAATCCCAAGACTGGTAAAAGTCTGCTTAAACCAAGGGGTTGGATTGGCGACTCAGGATAAAAAACTCGTAGATAACGCTCAAAAGGAAATGTCCCTTATTGCCGGGCAAAAAGCTGTTGTCATTCGCGCAAAACGCTCCGTTTCTAACTTCAAATTGAGAGAGGGAATGCCAATTGCTGTGAGAACAACTCTTCGCAAAGATCAGATGTACGAATTTATGGACAGACTGATTTCTGTTGCATTGCCACGGGTGCGTGACTTCAGAGGCATTAACGATAAAAGTTTTGATGGTCGTGGAAACTATTCCATGGGTATCACAGAACATATCATTTTCCCGGAAATCGATCTGGATAAAGTGAGCAAAATTACGGGAATGGATATCACATTTGTTACGACAGCACGGACAGATGCCGAGGCGTTAGCCCTGTTGAAGCATTTTGGTATGCCATTTAAAAATCAAAGAAATTAATTTGTAAACCAGGTTTTAGTTACCTGAATAATTCAAAATTATGGCTAAAAAATCCATCATTGCCAGAGAGAGAAAGCGCGAACGTCTCGTTGAAAAATACGCAGAAAAAAGAGCGCAGTTAAAAGCAGAAGGTCGTTGGGACGAGTTGGATAAATTGCCCCGCAATTCTTCCAAAGTGCGCTTGCATAATCGTTGCAAACTGAGTGGTCGTCCGAAAGGATATATGAGAATGTTTGGAATATCAAGGGTTGCTTTCCGCAAATTGGCACTGGAAGGCAAAATCCCCGGCGTAACTAAAGCCAGTTGGTAAATTTGATTTAAAATAATAAGAACTATGTTAATAACCGATCCAATAGCGGATTATCTGACACGGATTCGCAATGCTCAGCAGGCGGGACACAGAGTTGTGGAAATTCCTTCTTCTAAAATGAAAAAGGCAATTACAGAAATTCTGTACGATCAGGGATTTATTCTCAAGTACAAATTTGACGATGATGCTGGTAAGCAAGGGGTGATCTCCATTGCACTAAAATATGAATCCGGTACAAAAAAGCCAGTTATTCGCAAACTGGGTAGAATCTCAAAACCTGGTCTGAGACAATACTCAAAGTCTACAGAAATTCCAAGAATCATCAATGGTCTGGGAATCGCCATCGTTTCCACTTCTAAAGGGGTGATGACTGACAAGCAAGCCAAAGCTCAGAATGTAGGTGGTGAGGTTTTGTGTTACGTATATTAGAATAATTTTATAGACAAAAGAAATATAAGTCATGTCTCGAATAGGAAAAATGCCCATAGCTATCCCCGCAGGAGTCGAAATTAAAGTAGACGATAATAACATCGTTACGGTTAAAGGCCCCAAAGGTGAATTGAAGCAGCAAATTGATCCGGACATTAAGTTAGAAGTCGAAGACGGGGAATTAAATGTCACTCGTCCGACGGATCAAAAACGCCACCGTGCAATGCATGGATTATATCGCTCTTTGGTCAATAATATGGTAGAAGGTGTTTCTACGGGATTTACCAAGGAAATGGAATTAGTAGGGGTTGGATACAGAGCTAGCAATACCGGAAATCTACTTGAACTTAGTTTGGGGTATTCTCACCCGGTAATGTTTTATATTCCGGATGAAATTAAACTCGAAACGGTATCTGAAAAAGGTAAAAATCCTATTATAAAATTGTTTTCAACGGATAAGCAGTTACTCGGACAGATCGCTGCAAAGATCCGGGCCTTCCGTAAGCCAGAACCTTATAAAGGGAAAGGTATACGTTTTGTTGGGGAAGAAATCAGAAGAAAAGCAGGTAAGGCTGCAGCTAAATAATTGTAAAAAGTAATCATCATGGCATTTAGCAAATTAAAAAGAAGAAAAAAGATTAAGCAGAGTATCCGTCAAAAAATTTCGGGAACTGCTTCAAGACCGCGTGCTTCTGTTTTTAGAAGCAATAAGGAGATATATATTCAATTAGTTGATGATGTAAATGGCGTGACTCTCGCTTCTGCATCTTCGGTAGGATTGAGTGGAAATAAATCCGAACAGGCAAAAGAAGTTGGAAAAGCCATCGCCCAAAAAGCAAAAGATGCGGGTATCGAAACTGTTGTCTTTGACAGAAGTGGTTATCTCTATCACGGACGGATAAAGTCACTCGCTGAGGGAGCTCGTGAAGGAGGATTACAACTTTAATCTTTTTAAAATTAGATATATTTTAATATAAATTATAATGGCAGGAAGAAATACCAAAAGAGTAAAAGCGGCAGAAATCGAGTTGAAAGAAAAACTCGTTACACTCAACCGTGTAGCCAAAGTAACCAAAGGTGGACGTACCTTCAGTTTCGCAGCAATCGTTGTTGTTGGAGACGGAGAAGGAACTGTTGGTCATGGACTTGGAAAGGCCAGAGATGTAACAGAAGCTATTGCTAAAGCTGTCGATGATGCCAAGAAAAGCCTTATCCGTGTTCCAATTTATAAAGGAACAATTCCCCACGAGCAAAAAGGGAAATACGGAGCAGGGAAAGTGTTTCTCAAACCTGCAGCAGATGGTACCGGGGTAATCGCCGGTGGTGCTATGCGTGCCGTATTGGAAATTGCCGGAGTCCAAAATGTATTGGCCAAGTCTCAAGGGTCTTCCAATCCACATAACGTGGTAAAAGCAACTATTGATGCCTTGACTAAGTTGAGAGGGCCTCTGGAAATTGCCAAAACCAGAAATATTTCTATGAAAAAATTATTCGAAGGATAGATTAAAATAAAACCATAATCATGGCAAAAGTCAGGATAACACAAGTCAAAAGTATTATTGATCGCACCAAGCGTCAAAAAGATACTATCAAGGCTTTAGGTCTGAGAAAGATCAATCACTCTGTAGAACATGAGGTGACGCCTCAAATCCAGGGAATGATCAATAAAGTGGCCCACTTGGTTAAAGTGGAAGAAGTTTAATGCTAAAAAACGCTGTTTCATCATGAATTTGCATACTTTAAAACCCGCTAAAGGGTCTATCAAGTCTAAAAAAAGAATTGCTCGCGGACAAGGTTCCGGAAGAGGTGGTACATCAACCCGTGGTCATAAAGGACAAAAATCCCGTTCTGGTTATAGCCGAAAGCGTGGATTTGAAGGGGGACAAATGCCATTACACATGCGTGTTCCCAAGCGCGGATTCAACAGCCCGAACAGAACGGAGTACGTTGGGTTGAATCTGGCCAGATTACAGGCTATCGCTGATAAATACAACGAAACCAAACTGGATTTGGATACCCTTATCAAATTGGGCATTGTTCGCAAAACGGATAAAGTCAAAATTTTAGGCAACGGAGAAATGACTACTAAGCTGGAAGTTTCCGCACATGCTATTTCTGCTTCTGCAAAACAGGCTATCGAAGCCTTGGGAGGAAGCATTAACCTGATATAACAACCCTATTCTAATGGATAAATTTATTACGGCCTGTAAGAATATTTGGAAAATTAAAGACCTGAGGAATCGTATCTTATACCTTCTTGGGCTTTTATTTATTTACAGATTAGGTTCCCACATCGTGTTGCCGGGCATAAATTATAATGCACTGGATACCGGTGCTGCCGGAGGCGGAGGCCTTTTGGATCTAATTAATGTTTTTACTGGAGGTGCCTTTAAGAACGCTGCCGTTTTTGCCTTGGGTATTATGCCCTATATCTCTGCTGCCATCATCGTGCAGTTATTGGGATTTGCTGTACCATACTTCCAGCGATTACAGAAAAGAGAAGGAGAAGCTGGCCGTAAAAAACTAACACAAATAACCCGCCTACTTACAGTAGCTATTACATTAGTACAAGCAGCAGGTTACTTGTTTTATATACAAAGTTCTAATCCTGCAGCCATTTCTACACAGGTATCAGAACCTGTATTCTTAGTTTCAAATATTATAATTTTGACTGCAGGGGTAATTCTTGCGATGTGGATGGGTGAAAAGATTACAGATAAAGGAATCGGAAATGGTATTTCTATTTTAATTACCGTGGGTATCATTGCCTCTTTACCAGCTGCCTTAGTTGCAGAATTTAATTTCCGGATGGACGGAGCAGGAGGATTGATTGCTTTTGTATTAGAACTAGCTATCCTGGTAGCCGTTGTTATGGTGACCACCTTGCTGGTTTTGGGTGTACGTAGAATTCCAATTCAATTCGCAAAACGCACAATGGGACGAGGAGCAGGAAACATCCCGGAGGCAGGAAAACGTGATTATATCCCATTAAAAGTAAATGCTGCCGGAGTAATGCCTATTATCTTTGCTCAGGCAATTATGTTTCTTCCAGGAACGGTAGCCCAATGGATGTCTAATGATCCGGCCAATATGCCCGGATGGTTGAACTCCCTAAATGATTTTACTTCTATTCCATATAATATCATCTATTTTGTTCTGGTAGTATTATTCACATACGTTTATACTGCCCTTTTGGTAAATCCACAGCAATATGCTGAATACCTCAAACGACAAAATGCATTTATTCCAGGGATTAAGCCGGGTAAGAAGACAGCAGAATTTATTGATATGGTAACTACAAAAATTACCTTACCTGGTTCTATCTTCCTGGGTTTGATTTCCATATTGCCTGCGGTGGCAGCTGCTTTCGGAGTATCTATTGCCTTTGCAATGTTCTTTGGTGGAACATCTCTGCTTATCCTCGTTGGGGTGGTACTAGACACTTTACAGCAAATAGAAAGTCATCTGCTTATGCGTCGTTATGACGGATTGATTTCAGGCCGACTGAAAAATAAAGGAGGCATGATGAATATCGGAGCTAGTATGTAATGATCTCTTTGAATGATTTTTTATAAAACAGATGAAGAGATAGAATTGATTCGAGCGAGTTGCCTGCTGGTTTCCAAAACCCTTGGGTTAGTAGGTGAAATGATAAAACCCGGAATAACCGGTAAAGAACTGGATCGAGCAGCTGAAAGTTTTATAAGAGATCACAAAGCCGTCCCCGGATTTAAAGGATACAGAGGATTCCCCGCCACGCTTTGTATTTCAAAAAATGAACAGGTCGTTCATGGTATCCCTTCAGATAAACCCTTTAAAAGTGGAGACATTGTTTCCATTGATTGTGGGGTTTTTATGGATGACTATTACGGAGATGCTGCCTATACTTTTGCCCTCGGAGAAGTCAGGGAAGAGGTGATGTACCTTTTGAAAGCTACAAAAGCAGCACTATACAAAGGTATTGAAAATGCAAAAATTGGTTCTCGTTTAGGAGATATTGGAGATGCCATTCAGCAGTACGCAGAGCGGGATCATAGCTACGGTGTTGTACGGGAGTTGGTAGGTCATGGCATCGGTAGAAATTTGCACGAAGCCCCGGAAGTTCCAAACTATGGAAAGAGAGGAAAAGGCCATAAACTTAAAGATGGATTAGTCATAGCCATTGAGCCAATGATTAACCTGGGTAGAAAAGAAGTCCGGCAGGCAACAGACAACTGGACGATAATTACGATAGATAAAAAACCGTCTGCTCATTACGAACATACTGTAGCAGTGCGAAAATCAGGACCAGATATCTTATCTTCCCATAAATTTGTGGAGGAAGCTATTAAAAATAACCCTGAAATACAGGAAATTTCGATAAAAAATTAGATATTTGCACTCCGAAATTAGAATATGGCTAAACAAGATTTAATAAAACAGGACGGAATCATTGAAGAAGCGTTGTCAAACGCCATGTTCAGGGTACGTCTGGAAAATGATCATTTAATTGTAGCAACTATTTCCGGTAAAATGCGGATGAATTACATCCGAATTCTTCCGGGAGATAAAGTAGCGGTTGAAATGTCTCCTTATGATTTGACAAGAGGACGCATTATTTATCGTTATAAATAATAATTTCGCTCAAATTAAAATTTCAAAATCATGAAAGTAAGAGCATCAGTTAAAAAACGTTCAGCCGATTGTAAAATCGTAAGACGTAAAGGAAAAATTTATATTATTAATAAGAAAAACCCTAAGTTCAAGCAACGTCAGGGATAATAATTTAGAATTATGGCTCGTATTGCAGGTGTCGATTTACCCAGAAATAAAAGAGGGGCAATTAGTCTGACCTACATCTATGGAATTGGAAATACCGCTGCCAAAAATATTTTGACAGAAGCAGGTATAGATATCAATGCCAAAGTAGAAGATTGGTCAGATGAAAATATCAGCGAAATTCGTCGCATCATTACTGATGATTATAAAGTGGAAGGAGCTTTGCGCTCGGAAATCCAAATGAACATCAAGCGATTGATGGATATTGGGTGTTACAGAGGACTGCGACACAGAAAAGGATTACCACTTCGCGGTCAAAGAACGCAAACGAATGCTCGTACCCGTAAAGGGAAAAAGAAGACGGTTGCAAATAAGAAGAAATAATATTTTATTAACGTATATTCAATTATTAGCTTATGGCTAAGCGCAGAGTAAAAAAGGTAAAAAAGCGTAATGTAAAAGTCACCCCGGAAGGGCACGCTTACATTAAAGCAAGTTTTAATAATATAATCATCTCTTTGACGAATACTCAGGGACAGGTGATTTCCTGGGCGTCTGCCGGAAAAGCAGGATTCAGAGGGTCTAAGAAAAATACACCTTATGCTGCTCAGGTTGCTGCTAATGATGCCGCAAAAGTAGCTCATGATGCAGGGATGAGAAGTTGTGTAGTTTATGTAAAAGGACCAGGGTCAGGTAGAGAAGCTGCCATCCGGGCTATTCACACCTCAGGTATTCATGTAACAAAGATTTTGGACGTGACACCCTTGCCTCACAATGGTTGTCGCCCTCCAAAGAAAAGAAGAGTTTAATTTAGCAACTGAGAAAATTTTATAATAAATGGCAAGATATACAGGACCACGTACTAAAAAGGCAAGAGCATTCGGCGAGGCAATCTTCGGCCCGGATCGCGCTTTTGAAAAAAGAAAATACAGCCCTGGTCAGCATGGTAATAAGCGTCGTCGTAAACAACGTTCTGACTATGCTATGCAGTTAATGGAAAAGCAGAAAGCAAAATACACCTATGGTGTTTTGGAGCGTCAATTCCGCAACCTGTTTGAGTCTGCCAGTGGTAAAAAAGGAGTTACGGGTGAAGTTTTACTTCAGTTTTTGGAAGCCAGATTGGATAATACCGTTTTCCGTTTGGGGATTGCTCCTACAAGAAGAGCTGCCCGTCAGTTGGTTTCTCATAAGCATATTGTAGTAAATGGGAAAGTAACTAATATTCCATCCTGCCAGTTGCGCCCCGGAGACATCATTGGTGTTCGAGGAAAATCTCAGGGGAATATGGTCATCGTAGATTCAGTCAATACCAAAAGTGAGGTGCGAAAATTTCCTTGGCTGGAATGGGAAAAAGAAAAGATGCAGGGTAAATTCATGGAATATCCAGATAGAGAAGCTATTCCAGAGAACATCAACGAACAACTAATCGTCGAATTGTACTCTAAATAATAGTACTAAAATATATGTTTTAATTAGTCAATTAGCGTAAAAAGCTAATTGACTAATTGCATTTAATTTTGAAACGTTTCATAAAATTCAATCCCACTCAATGAGTATTTTAAATTTCCAAAAGCCTGATAAGATTTTATTACAAAAAGCAACTGAATTTGAAGGAACCTTTGAATTCAAACCGCTTGAACCTGGTTTTGGCCAAACCATTGGTAATTCTATTCGTCGGGTACTGTTGTCTTCTCTGGAAGGGTTTGCTATCTCTGCAATCCGAATCGCTGGAGTAGATCACGAATTTTCAACCATTCGCGGTGTGATGGAAGATGTTGTAGAAATTATTTTGAATCTTAAACAGGTTCGCCTTAAGCAGCTAATCGCAGATGAGGATATTTCTACAGAAAAAATTTACCTGACTATTTCCGGTAAAGAAGAATTTCGGGCAGGCGATATCGAAGATCACACCAATGTTTTCAAAGTGATGAATCCGGATTTAATGATTTGCAGAATGGAATCCTTCGTCAATCTGGAAATGGAGCTAACCGTTACTAAAGGACGAGGCTACAAACCCGCAGATGAAAATATGCCTAAGGATGCTCCTATTGGTGTTATTCCAATTGATGCAATTTATACGCCTATCAAAAAAGTGGCTTATTCTATCACCAATACTCGTGTAGAACAAAAAACGGATTACGAACACCTGACTATTGATGTGACTACGGATGGAACTATCCACCCGGAAGATGCTATCAAACAGGCTTCGCGTATTTTGATTCAGCACCTGATGTTGATTACAGATGAAAACATCACATTTGAACCGGATAGCAGTAAAACGGATAACATCGTAGATGAGCATATCCTCCACATGCGCAAGTTGTTGAAGACGAATCTGGAGGATCTCGATCTCTCTGTGCGTGCTTATAACTGCTTGAAAGCTGCAAAAATCAATTCCCTTTCGGAATTAGTGCGGTATGACACACACGAGTTATTGAAATTTAGAAACTTTGGTAAAAAATCCCTGGTAGAAATTGAAGAATTACTATCCGAAAAAGGATTGACCTTTGGCATGGATTTGTCAAAGTATAAATTAGACGAAGATTAGTT
>JAHDCK010000013.1:0-1971 GCA_020629915.1 Saprospiraceae bacterium | reverse complement strand
AGTTCCTGCCAATTGCAGTAACCGGAGGAAAGATTTTCCAGGAGGTGCTGCGAAGTTAACTTATTTTAAAATATAAAATTAAAAACCATGCGACACGGAAAGAAATTCAACCATTTGGGACGGAAAGCCGGGCACAGAAAAGCCTTGCTGCGAAATATGTCTATTGCCTTAATCGAGCATAAACGCATTTCTACAACCTTAGCCAAGGCAAAAGCATTGCGGAAGTTTATTGAACCACTAATTACAAAATCCAAAACGAATTCAATCCACTCTCGTCGGGTGGCATTTAGTTATTTACAAAATAAATACGCGGCGAAGGAATTATTTGAAGTTGTTGGCCCTAAAGTTATGGATCGTCCCGGCGGATATGTTCGTATTTTAAAAACGGGATTCAGAAAAGGAGATGGTGCAGAAATGGCTATTATTGAGTTAGTAGACTTCAACGAAACTATGTTAGCTCTGAAAGCTGATGGTAAATCATCCGGTAAGAAACGAACAAGACGAGGACGAAGAAAGAAAACAGAAGATGCTCCGGCAGCTATTAGTGCAGCAGAGACCACTGCAGAAGTAATTGAAGATTCAGTCGCAGAAACCGAAAACACAGCAGAAGCTGATGATCTTACCAAAATTGAAGGAATCGGACCAAAAATTTCTGAGGTATTACAAGCCGGAGGCATTAGCACATTCGCACAGTTAGCCGGGTCAAATGCAGATGCAATTAAGGCAATTCTGGAAGCAGCAGAAGGTAATTTTGCAGCACATGATCCCGGTACTTGGGCTCAACAAGCTCAAATGGCTGCCGATGGAAAATGGGATGAACTTAAGAAGTGGCAGGATGAGCTGGATGGCGGAAAAGAAGTAAACAAGGATGACGAGGCTTAGGCCATTTGTCATTTAAATATAAAAAACGGGTTAAGCAATTTTGCTTAACCCGTTTTTTTATTGGAGAAATACTAGTGTATATTTTTGGTAAGTAATTGATTATGAGTGTTTTGTTTGGTTGTTGGGTGGAATTTGTCTTCGATAAAAAGCCTATTTTGTACTTATGATTATTTGTTGGTGGGAATATATTTGTATTGTGAGAAAATTTAATTAACCACCAAAAATTAAGAATATGTACGAAAGGGCATCAAAACCAGAAAGGGCTTATGCAAATTCAAGCCCTTCAAATCTACAGGAGTTATCTTTATTCAGTGGCTTATTCCAGTCGGAAATGGATCACCTTAGCCAGATTTCAGAAGTTCGCCAAGCCAATAAGCATTCCTACATCTACTCTGCCGGTCAGCACAGTACCGAATTGTATTTCCTTCATTCCGGGTGTATAAAAATCGGTTCGTATCACGAAGATGGAAGAGAAGTCATCAAACGAGTGGTTCATCCAGGAGAGATGTTTGGAGAATTGGGATTAGTGGGAGAACGTTACCGAAAGGATTTTGCTAAATCTTTTAATAAGCCCGTGAAATATTATGCTATTAAAATTGAGGACTTCAAGGGCTTAATGTATAAAAACAGCGACTTAAGCCTGAGTGTTTTGCAGCAAATAGGTTTGAGATTGAGACAAATCGAAAACAAACTGGAAGCGATGGTTTTTCAAAGCTCCAGGGACCGCATTGTGGCTTTTCTTAAAGAAACCGCGAATAAACGAGGACGACAAATAGGCTACGAAACTTTAATCCGCCACAGTTTTACACATCAGGATATTGCTAATATAACAGGCACCTCCCGCCAGACTGTTACCTGCGTGCTAAACAATCTGAAGAAGGCGAATATGATTCATATTGATAGAAAAAATATTCTAATTAGAGATATGGAAAGTTTGCATTAAGCTAAAATAATCAGGTGGTCTAAAAAATCCCTCTTCGCAAAATGGTGGAGAGGGATTTTGTTTATATCCTTAGCAGCCCGTACCGGAATCGAACCGATATCCCGGGAGTCAGATTCCCGGATGCTAACCTTTACACCAACGAGCAG
>JAHDCK010000358.1 GCA_020629915.1 Saprospiraceae bacterium | reverse complement strand
CGCCGGAAAATAATATACGTTTTTAAATTGTTCCACTAATTGATGAATGGAAAGCAGTAAGGTTGCTTTGCTTTTTTGATTTTCTACAAAACCATCTTTTAAATGCCGAACCGGACTCAAGGTAAAAATGATCTTTAAACTGGGATTATACTCCTTGAGTGTTTTAATTATTTTATTAAAACAAATCACAATTTCTTCTATATTTAATAATTTTTTATCAAATTGATCCGAAGGTGTTTTGTGGCAATTCGCCACCATTTTATTATTAGATTTTAATATATAAACAAAAGCTGTTCCAAGCGTAATAACCAGAACATTGGTTTTACTCAATTGCTCCCTTGCCAGCTTCATCCCGGCATTGATTTTTCCTAGTGCCTGTGCTGCATTTATATCAGAAAAATCACTATGTCGCTCCCAACAATGCCACAATTCATCCTGAAAAAACAAATCTTTTTTATCAAAATGTTTTTCTTGAATGACCCATTCCAGATTTTTGGCAATGGCTATTGGATGGTATAAAATGCCAAAGGGATTCACCAGGATTTTAAATTTATTATCCTTTAACTTTTGGCCAATATTATCCGCAAAGCAGGAACCAATACTCAACAGGACATCCCGATGTGTGATTTCAAAATCCGCCTTTTTTACAGGTAAAACCGTTCTAAAATTCATACGCAATTCTTGACTTCCCAAGATAAGCAATATTGGAAAGCATTTTGTAGTTTTGTACCTATGATATTGCGTGCAGAAAATCTCGTTAAAAAATACGGCAGCCGAACGGTGGTCAAAGGTGTCTCTCTGGAAGTGAACCAGGGAGAAATCGTAGGACTGCTCGGCCCCAACGGAGCAGGGAAAACGACCACCTTTTATATGACGGTCGGTTTTATCAAACCGCTTTCCGGGGCTGTTTATATAGACAATGAACCCATAACAACTCTTCCTATGTACCGGAGAGCGCGTAAAGGAATTGGTTACCTGCCCCAGGAACCTTCTGCCTTCCGCAAGCTCAGTGTGGAAAATAATATCAAAGCTGTATTGGAAATGACGACGCTCTCCAAAACGGAACAAAAAGATCGACTGGAACAACTCATCTCTGAGTTCAGCCTGGAAAAAGTCCGCAAGAGCAACGGAGATACCCTTTCCGGCGGGGAACGACGACGGACAGAAATTGCACGTGCCCTGGCCACCAGCCCAAAGTTCATTTTACTGGATGAACCTTTTGCCGGGATCGATCCCATCGCCGTAGAAGATATTCAATACATCGTCGCCAAGCTCAAAACCAAAAATATTGGCATCCTTATTACTGACCACAACGTACAGGAAACGCTCTCCATTACGGATCGGGCTTACCTCATGTTTGAAGGCAGTATTCTCAAGGCAGGCACGGCAGAGGAATTGGCAGCAGATGAAGTGGTGCGCCGGGTTTATCTTGGGCAGAATTTTGAGTTGAAGCGGAAGGTGATTGATTTGGATAGAAAAGGTTAAAATATTCTAATCCATTTTCATTTCTATTTTAAAACCCTACCTTTACACCCGTGCTGGTGACGTTCCGTCTTAATAAGGAATCCGGTGAAAATCCGGAACAGTCCCCGCTGCTGTGAGTTTCAATATAGTTTTTAATAGATTAGCCACTGTGAAAACGGGAAGGCATTAAAAATGAAACAAGTCAGAAGACCTGCCGGTACATTCATTTTTCAACAGGACTTTCGGTGGAAAAGTCAGATTGAATCGTACCGGAAAAATCTAATCTGCTTAGATTTTTAGCATTATTTATATATAAATATAAATAATCCCCTGCACTTTTTAATCGGCCGCCATCGTCCCAAGATATTTTTAATGCGGCTGTTTATTACATATTTTATTGTTTTATTCTTAAATTGCATTTTGTCGGCGCAGGCAGATACCCTTGCCCATTTTGATGTGATTGAAGTTTCTGCGACAAGGATACATGCCTCCGCTCTAGGCAGCCGAACGGAAAATTTTTCTGCTTCCGATCTTGAAAACATTAGCACTCAACATATAGGACAATTTCTAAGTTCTAAAAGCACCATCTTTATTAAAAATTACGGAGGAGGAAGCATTGCGACTTCCTCCATCCGTGGTGGCAGTGCGGGACATACGACGGTCCTTTGGAATGGCCTCCCGCTACAAAGCCCCATGCTGGGTCAGCTGGATTTTTCTCTTTTACCAACGACGGTGTTTGACCAATTGCAAATCCAGTATGGTGGTAATACGGCACTTTGGGGAAGTGGCAGTATTGGAGGCGTGATTGCCTTGTCCAACATTCCACAATTTGACAAAGGCTGGCAGGTTGGGACGGAAACAGTTTTGGGTAGTTTTGGATTGTGGCGGCAAAATGCAGTACTCAACTATAGCCATAAACGCTTTCAAACGAAAACTATTTTTTCCCACCAACAATCAAACAATGATTTTACTTATACGATTAATCCTGATTTACCAGAAAAAAAACAGGTTCATGCCAATATGAATCAGCAGAGCGTTCAGCAGATTTTTAATTTTAAAATAAATTCAAAACAACTATTAAATTATCATCTTTGGCTACAAAAAACCTTCCGTGAAATTCCACCCAAAACAACTCAAAACCGAAGTGAAGCGACTCAGGAGGATCAGTTTTTGCGCTCAGCTTTGCATTGGAAATATCTAGGCGATTCCTGGCAATTGAATGCCCGCCTGGGATTTTTCAGGGAGCACCTGGATTATAAAGATAAATTAATCTTATTAGAATCAAATAGTTATTTTACAACAGGATTAGGTGAAGTAGAATTTCAAAAACACTTAAATAATAATCATTTTTTTCATATTGGTTTTAATTCAAATTACAAAACTACTCACTCCGCTGGTTATGAATCTGTACCTGAAGAATGGCAGTCTGCAATTTTTGGAGCCTATCGCTACTCTTTTCATCCCAGGTGGCAAACGCAATTGAGTCTCCGACAGGAATGGATCAATAAACGCTATGCGCCACTTGTGGGAACATTTAGTCTGGAAGGACAACTTTTTTCTGGTGGTTTTTTGAAGGGAAAAGTCAGCCGAAATTATCGCCTGCCAACCTTCAATGATCGCTATTGGCTGCCCGGAGGAAATCCCGATCTGGAAGCAGAACAAGGATGGAGTCAGGAGATGAGTTTTATCTGGAATCCGAAATTTTTTAATAAGAATTTTTCTTATTCTATAACGGGATTCAATCGAAATATTCACAACTGGATTTTATGGAGTGTGGTAGAAGGACAATCCTTTTGGTCAGCCAATAACATTGCAGAAGTATGGAGCAGAGGATTAGAGCAACGCATAAATTTTAATTATAATTATAAAAAAATAAACGCAAAAATAAATATCGGATATGATTTTATAAAATCTACTAATGAGGTGGCCCTTGAAATTCCTAAAATAGAAAAGGGCAGTCAACTGATGTACACGCCCCAGCACAAGGGATTTTTTCAACTGGAATTGGAAAGAAAAAACTGGCAATTCTCCTACGGCCATACACTAACCGGGGCTATCACCACTCAGGCGGAGCCGTTGGAAAGCTACCACATTGGACAAGCAAGAATCCAAACAAAAATCAATATAAAAAATACGAATTCAAAAATCTTCTTCCAGGCAGACAACCTCTGGAATGCGAACTACCGTATAATAGAAAGAAGGCCAATGCCCGGACGAAATTTTTTATTCGGAATAAAACTAAATTTCAACCATAAAAATAAAAACAATGCAGATTAAAACATTACTATTTTTCTTATTTTTTACTTCTAATTTTGTCATAGCTCAAACTACTGCGGATCTCGAAGATCTGGGCCTTCAGGATGATTCCTATTTAAATGGAGCAGATGGAAGTGGCGGATACAACAGCGGGAATGTTTTCTTACCCAATTATTACGAAGACATCTGGGGCAGTTGGACCGGCTGGTCCGTTTCTACCATGACAGATGCGACGACGCCTGGTTTTACGAATCAATATAGTTCTATTGTTGGCAAAGGCGTAAACCAATCCAATACTTATGCCATTTGCAATGCTTTTTCACCACAGCGAATGGAACTTACAGGAGATGCCAAAGGAAAGTCCATGTCAGGATTTTATATAACAAATAGCACTTATGCATACTTCAGTATGAAAGACGGAGATGATTTTGCTAAAAAGTTTGGTGGAGAGACCGGGGATGATCCGGATTATTTCTTATTAACGATAAATAAATATCTGGATGGTCAAATCAGCAGTGAAGTTGTAGAATTTTATCTCGCAGATTATCGCTTTGAAGACAACACCCAGGATTACATCGTGGATGAATGGACTTATGTTGATTTGACATCTCTTGGCGATGCGGATAGTTTGCTCTTCACTTTAGTCTCCACGGATAATGGTTTTGCCGGGATGAATACCCCTGCTTATTTCTGTGTAGATGATGTAACGACGGCTAATGTATTTAGCAGTATTTCAAATATATCAACTATTTCTCTAAATGTTTTTCCAAATCCTTCCAGCGAACAAATCCATCTGGAATGGCCGGAAACAGATAATGCTGCTTTAAATATTTATAATACAAATGGGAAACTTGTTCAAAAAACAACTGTGTTTCCCGGAAGCAATATAATTAATATTAAAAACCTTCCTATTGGACATTATTTTATTCAATCCGAAGGGTTTCCGCAATATGTTTTTGAACCAGTGATGAAATGGTAGAAGGTTTTTTCAATTTGTATTTCTGATCGCTTTAAAAAACAAAAAACTTTGGCAGTTTAAATTGCTTAAGCAACTAATCAAAAATAATCGCCGAATATACCAAATCGTCGTGCCCTGAAACCGTCAGGTGGAACACCTG
>JAHDCK010000357.1 GCA_020629915.1 Saprospiraceae bacterium | reverse complement strand
AAAAAACAAAAAAACAATAACCTTTTTCATATAAAAAAAATTTAATCAATGGAATATTGTACCATTGGAATATTGCACCATTGTACCATTGCACCATTGCACCATTGCACCATTGCACCATTGGAAAATTGTACCATTAAAAAACATTCCACCAGGCATTTTCCCTTTTCTTTTGTCTTTCTTTTTTGCGTTTGCGCTTTTGTCGTTCGTCCCGGTCGAATAGTTTTTTCTTTTCCGTTTTAATTAAAACATACCGAAGGGAAAGAGCCGTTTCAAAATCAAATCCACCTCCTTTACTGTAATAACTGGGCTTTAAATCATACGAAATATTCATACGCCCCAAGGTAAACTCCAGACCAACAATAGCCGCCAGTCCCATCACCCCATTCCGATCTTCTGCTTCTGCCAACTGCTGCACACCAAACAAAACACCTCCTCCATAATAGGCATTAAATCGGCGGGAAATTAAGGGTTGGTGATCTTCCAGCAGGAGTGCCATTGTTTTTGAATCCGTATATTTATTTGACAATGAATTTTGGAGGATAGCCTCAAGCGTGACATTTTTAAACAGTCGAACTTTTCCGGTCAATCCTATATCACTGCCTGCACGCACGCCTATCGCAAATTTGTAGGACTGAGCCGAAGTATCCATGCAGAATAAAAAGGTGAAAAATAAAAGGAAAATTCTCATTTTATAATTTGTTTGAAACCTGAAATGCCAAGAAAACGAAAATTATACTAAAAACATTTCACGAATACTCAAAGGTCAGGAAAATATCCGACTTTTGTAAAAAGAAAAAATTTATTCCACATGCCCGGAAACACTTTTGGTCAGGTTTTTAAAATTACCACTTTTGGCGAATCTCACGGCAAAGCCATTGGGGTGATCATCGATGGCTGTCCGGCTGGGCTAAAAGTCAGGTTGGAAGATATTCAGCACGATCTCGACCGAAGGCGACCGGGGCAATCGAATATTGTTACCCAAAGAAAAGAAAGCGATACCGTCGAAATCCTTTCAGGCATTTTTGAGGAGCAAACGCTGGGAACACCCATCGCACTTTTGATAAAAAACAAAGATGCCCGTCCTAAGGATTACAGCCATATCAAAGATGCCTTCCGCCCTTCTCATGCAGATTTTACGTATTCTAAAAAATATGGAATTAGAGATTATCGCGGTGGTGGTCGCTCTTCTGCCAGAGAAACGGCTGCCAGAGTTGCAGGTGGAGCTATCGCTCGTCTTTTATTAAATTATTATACTATAAAAACAACGGCCTTTGTAAACAGAGTCAGTGATATTGAATTAGAAAAAGACTACAAACAACTGGATTTTAATTATATAGAAAAAAACATAGTGCGTTGCCCTGATCCTGATACGGCCGTCAAAATGATTGATTTTATAAAATATATAAAAAAACAAGGCGATACTGTTGGTGGAACGATCCAATGCGTGGTACAAAACTGCCCGGTAGGATTAGGCGAACCGGTTTTTGATAAATTGCACGCGGATTTGGGTAAGGCTATTCTAAGTATAAATGCTTGTAAAGGGTTTGAAATTGGGTCAGGATTTGAGGGCACGAAAATGAAAGGCTCAGAACACAATGATATTTTTTATAAGGAAAAAAATTCTATTAAAACCCATACCAATTTCTCAGGAGGCATTCAGGGAGGCATTTCCAACGGGATGGATATTGTATTCAACGCAGCCTTCAAACCTGTGGCGACTATTTTACAATCTCAGCAATCTATCAATGACAAGGGGCAATCTACAGAAATTCAAGGCAAAGGGCGACATGACCCTTGCGTATTGCCAAGGGCCGTTCCCATTGTAGAAGCCATGACCAATCTCGTTCTGGCGGATCATTTGCTCCGCCATCGTTCCTCAAAGTTATAACTACTTTTTCGGGCGGAAAGCATAAAGCTCCGGCAAAAGCTGTTGCGGTTGCTTGAATCCTATAATGCGCTTATTGACATTTAGAGTTTCATCCAGCACCATAAGTGTAGGATAACTCCTTACGCCAAGATGAGCAGCCAAACTATGCTGGCTGTTTCTTCTGTTGGGTGCTCGTTTAGGATTGAAATTTGGATTGGCAAAATCTTTTCCATTGAAGGAGATATTATCACCTGTTTCAGCATTAAATTTAACAGGATAGAAATTTTTACTTATCTCCTGAACCACCAAAGAGTCCTTAAATGTCACCCGATCAAGCATTTTACAAGGACCACACCAGGTGGTATAAACATCCACTAGTAATTTTTTAGGGTTGTTTTTCATTTTGGCCTGGGCTTCCTCCATGGTTAACCACTTTATTTCCTTGTAAACCTCTGGTTCGGGAGCTTCTGACGGGGCGCAACTGTAAACAAAGGACAACAAGAATAGAAATGCTAAATATCTCATGATTGATTTTTTTTGCAAATTTAAAAAATGGAGTTGATTTATTAGAATTATTAAATAATTAAATATATAATTAAAATGTAAAAATTTAATATTGTAAAGGAAATGTAAAAACTACTAAAAAAAATTATTTCTTCCCCTGTTCCATCCTAACTTATCATTTGTTTTCTTAATATTATAGCTTCAAACAAAAACCATTACCCAAAACCCTGCCTAAAATTGGCGATGCCCTGAACGCCTAGGCATTCTATTTAAACACACCTTATCTAGTCTAGCTTAATTTTCACTCGCTTTAACTAATAACCACTTAGTTAATCTGTAAAATTATTACCCTAATGATTCTTTTTCCTACTACATCAAAATTTAACTTATTATTTTTTCTAACACTCTTTATTTTTTCTAATTCTTTATTTGCACAAAATACAGTCAGTGGAACCGTAACCGCCTCAGATGGAGAACCTTTGATGGGTGTACACATCTATCAAATGGATAACCCAACCATTGGAACGTACTCCAATCCGGATGGAAATTTTTCCCTGGATGTTACGTCCACCTCTACCCGACTGGTATTTAGCTACCTCGGCTTTGGGGAAAAAGTAGTTGACGTGGCAAGTTCGGGAGCCTTAAATGTTTCTCTCGAAACGGAAAGCAAACTCCTCAACGAAGTGTTTGTCACCGCTACCAGCAAACCCACTCGAAGAATCGAAGCGACCGCTGCAGTGGAAACCCTAAATGCCAAAGAACTCGAACGATTTAATCCAACAGGCACGATGGATGTGTTGCGATATACGCCGGGCGTTTTGGTCCAAACCAATGGCGGGCGTTCCAGAAATTCCCTGTTCGTTCGGGGTTTTCCGGATGCCAGTGGAACTATGGTTTATACCGCCTTGATGATAGACGGGATTCGTACTTTTGGTAGTGTGGGTCAGCCTACCGATATGTCGTTCAAACCGGATTTAAATGTGGAACGAGTAGAAATTTTACGTGGAAATTCCGGGACGCTTTTCGGAAAGGGTGCAGCCGCTGGTGCCTATAATTTTATTTCTAAAACAGGTAAAACAGAAACCAACGGAATCGTCCAGATGCGCGTGGGAAACAATAACTGGTATCAGGTAGATGCCAATATCAATGGGTCACTAACCAAAGACAAGTCCTGGCGATATAATGCGGGCGGATTTTACTTAATGGATGATGGCTACCGCAATACGCCTTTTGGTGATTACGGCGGGCAGTTTCGAATGAATGTGGATAAAATTTTTAAGGAAGGAAAAGGAAAACTTCGCTTGTATGGCGGGTATATCAAACTCCATGCAAACCTTTACCGAGATGTTCCTTATTCTATAGAAAACCTGGAAGAACCTAACGAAGGCTGGACAACAAACGACGCTACCCTCCAATCCGGAAATCCCTACGAAGGCGAATCCTGGACGGTGAACTATGCGACTGGTGATACGGTCACTACGGAGTATGATGAAGCTTTTCCTAAAAATTCCTGGACCGATGGCTTCAATATCGGAGCCAATTTGGATTATAATTTGGGGAACGGATTCACGCTGAGTAACAAGCTGCGCTATCAGGATATGTTTCTTGGATTTTCCCTTGAAACACCGAACAATAATGCAGCACCAAGCGGAACAAACCGAGTGGCTACATTTGGAGACAACCAAATCCGCCTGATGGTCGGAGGAGGTTTGAACGGTGGAGGTAATGATTATTCCGATATTATAAATGATTTAAGATTATATAAAAATATTGAAACGTCCTACGGAAGTCATTTGCTACAAGTTGGAGGATATGCCAGTATGTTTCGTTCGCATTCTTCAGTTGATTTTTCCTTATACGCTATCAATACAAATACACGGGAATCCGCGGATACGACAGTTAACATAAAACCCTTTGGGTTTATTTTTGGCAGTAACCTTCGGAATACGCATATCAAGGAAGATACCTGGTCTGTTTTTCTGGGGGACAAGGTCACGATTAATGACAAACTGACCATTGAATTAGTCGGACGTTATGATTTGGTCAATCTGGATTTGGAAGAGCATCAGGGTTCGGATGCGGCCCTGGCCAGAACCGAAGATCACGGAGGCATCAGTGCTTCCCTTGGAGTCAATTATCGTCTCACTCCCTTATCCGCTATATATGGAAATTTTTCCAGTACGTATCGAGCGCCGGATTACAATAGTTATATACCAGTAGCTGCCGGACCGGAGGAAGGCACTTTTAATACTCCACGGGTGGATGAAAATGAAGTGATCCGAGGTTTAGAGTTGGGTTATCGGTATACGACGGATGACTGGAGTTTTGATGGAGCTTTGTTTTCTTCGGATATCAATAACAGAAGAATTTTTGTTTGGAATCAAGGGCAGCCCGAGGAAGTTCGTATTGGAGACAACCATATTCGCGGGGTGGAATTGAATTTTGTTTATACGCCGCAATCTGTGAAGGG
>JAHDCK010000356.1 GCA_020629915.1 Saprospiraceae bacterium | reverse complement strand
TAATATCCAATATCACCTAAAAGGAAAGTATAATCAAACAGATTTGAGCATTTGCAGGAGCTAATAAATTAATCGTGCGGTTTGGGGTATTATTTGAAATGACATTTAATTTATATATCAATATTTTACGGTAAACTGTGTGAGCTTTTTGTTTTTTATGCCATGAAAAATCACCTCCGTTTCTTTTAAAAAAATAGCACTTGGTAAAATTTTTGAATAACCCTCTAAGGGATGAGAAAACAATAAAATATCCAATTATACTTGCTCTTTTTTACGTTGACTGCGTTAAAAAGCCTTGCCGATGCGCTGCATCGCCTGCATTTTTTGCCTTGCCAACCCAAAAAATAACTGCGTTTAATTTGTATATTTTATTATTCTCTCACCCCTAAGTCAAAATAATGTTGATTATTTATATTAATATGAATTTTATTTTTGTCTTGTACCTGAAGTAAAGCGAATCCCCATTTATTTTTATCAACCGTTGTTTCTTCCGCCAATGAATCAGGAAATTCAAATAAGATTTTTTCAGTAATAATTTCCTGACCAGAACAGGAAAACATTAAAATAATATCTAATAAAAAAATAAAATATTTATTCATCTCCGCGTCGAATTATACAGTAATAACAAGTCGTAAATGAATCTCTGATATGTGGCATCCAGGAAATCAGGGAGGAGAGTTTCCTTGGAGTCAGTCCAAACTTGGTTTTATAATTTGGATTGATAAAGTACAGCGTTTTTTTATCGTATATGTAATTTTCTTTTTCAACAATTCTTTCAAACCTGTTAATGCTTATCCCCGTTTCTTTGATTTCTAAAAGGGCCTCCGTTGTATGTTCATTTTCACCAAATATCTTTAAAACACCTTTATATACAGGAACAGGTAATATATGAAAAAATGGCAATTTACTCAACACCTTGCTATGACACACTTGCTGATGTCCTCCAAAGGGCATTCGCCAGGGCGGAAAACCAAAGAATATTCTTCCCTTTGGTGTTAGCAATTTTTTTACAAAACCCAAAAACTTTTCCTGATTGTGGATATGCTCGATGACATCCCGCATAATAATCAAATCAAACTGACCCAAAGCATTCAAATCTGCTTCATAAATATCCTGAATCAGCAGGTTAATTTTGGCTTCAGGAACAGCTTCCTTTAGAAATTCTCTGGCACGCTCTACTTGTGGTCCATTTAAATCTACCCCGACTGTATGACATCCCCGCTTAAGAAAAGGGGTCATATTTCCTCCTTCTCCACACCCGATTTCCAACACCTTGGTTTGAGCATTCACTGGCATCACTTCTTCAATATATGGGATGACAAATTTTTCTGTTGTAATGCCCTGCTCAATAAAATATTGATGTCTGTTGAGATGACGTTCTTGCATGATAAAAATTTAGATTCCAAAGATAGACATTAAACATTATTGTGAAAAGTTTTTTGTGAAGGACAAATTGTAATTGTGAAAATAGCCAAGAGATTTTCCGAAAAGCACGAATGAACGAATCCGTAGGATTAAAGTCCCTAAAGGCTTTCAGGCGAATGAACCGCAAAGCGGACGGGCGGAATGCTAAGGTTGAGGGAAATAATTCAGGATATTTTTAAAAGTACAGTGAACTGTCCCTAATCAATTTTTTGTATTGATTTCATCGTTTTAATTGCCCTGAAAATTCTAACTATGGATTGGTATAAATTTAAGCAGAGTTGAACGTCACTTAATCCCTTCCTGTTGAAAAAAAAGCATTCCCATAAGGGGAAAGCAGAAATTCTAGAAGAACTCACGTCTTTTTCCATGTTACAAAATCGTTAAAAATAGTATAAAAGATAGAAAATTCGTTATAATTTTTTAGCACAATTTTTTTTATAAAATTATCATAAAATAAGGCTATAAAACAAAAAAAACATCTTTACATTGTCACATATAATCTTGAAACTAAAGCTCAAACCATGAAACAAGCATGATTTTGGCCAGTATAATGACATATCAACTAAAAAAAGGAAAAGTCATGAATTACTTTAAAACGCTAAAACACTTTACTAAAATTTCTTTGGTATTTTTTATGTTAGGTTTTATCCAAAATGATGCCGGGGCACAGGCCTGTATTGAGAATCCGTTTGCGAATCTGCTTAACCTGGAAGACAATGGAGATGGGACTTGTGATTATTCGTTGGATATATGCATAACAGTCCCTGTTTCACCCAGTCCAAAAAGGATTGAATTTGTGGCAGAAGTAGATACAGATAATGACGGAACAGCGGATTTATTTTTTAACTATGCTTATGTAACAGGATCAAATGGCTCCGCTGCTCAAATCCCACCAGGAGTTTATTGTTTGTCTGATTGGGGAGAAGAGTTTTTATTCACTATGGATTGCGGGACAAATGTCAATGTTGTAATTACTGGTTTTACCAATGCCTCCGGGGGCAGTGGAGGAGATTGCTCTGCTGTTGCTGGTCTGGTAAGTGATTCTAAAAATGAACTCCCGGTAGAATTGGGTGATTTCTCTGCCCAGCCTATGGAGGATTACAATTTATTAACCTGGACTTCTATATCTGAAATTAATACCGCTGTTTTTGAAGTTTTGCGGTCTGCCGATGGTGAAAACTTCCAGATCATTGAGGTTATTGAGGCTGCTGGAAATTCTACAGAAAAAATAACTTATGAGTATCTGGATACTAAAGCCATTCCTTTTGCTTATTACAAGCTGAAGATGGTGGATTTGGATGGAACGGCAGAGTTCTCTCCTACTATTCAACTTAAAAGAGAGAATGAAACTGCCACAATTGCTGTTTTCCCTAATCCGGTTAAAAATAATGCTCAGGTAGTTATTGAAAGTCAGGTTAATGAAGACGCTGAAATGTTAGTCCTGGATGCAATGGGCAGAACGATTTATCATGGGCAACTGGAAGTGAGAAAAGGCATGAATTATTTCCCGCTTTCACTGGAAGCTCAGGCTCCCGGATTTTATCAGGTGATGATCAGTGGTAAAACAAATACCATTTCACAAAAAGTGATTAAACTACAGGAATAATAAACAGACAAATAAACACGTAAACAAAGAAGGCAGATCATAGTGATCTGCCTTTTTTATTTATATTATTTTTCCCATTGACTATTGTGAACTGCTTTTAACCATCCCTGTTCTTCCAGGGGCAAATCCGTCACATTTGCCTTGTAATCCTCTTTGGCTTGATACCAGGGCATAGATTCATAGTATTGCTGAATGGCTGTTGTTTTAAAAATATATCCCCGTATGGCAAAAGGCAGATTTCGGAGGATTTTGTGAGAGGCTTCATCTTTTGAACGAAAAACGGTTTGCTTCTTTTCATTTGCAATATCAAATTCAATTTTATTTAATAAAACATCTTCTGAAGCATCAAATAATGAATGTTGATAATCAATATTCCTGCCTGAAGCATAAATGGATAACTCCCCTTTTGGATGAAAATTTTTTTCTCGATATATTAATTTTCCGGATTTTATTTCAAATTTGGAAACTATCGTTTGACCAAAGGGCCCCAATTGTGGAGCTTGTTGATTCCCGTTTTCGATGGTCCAACCCTTTTTATCATAGAAAAAAGAATTATTTATAAAAAAATTTTCTTTTTCACCCAAATCCAAAATCAGGGTAAAATCATCGATTTGATTATTTGCCCAACGATTAGCAGCGGTAAGTATATAATCAAAGGAATACTTTTCCATTACACTTGAAGACAGGGCGCAGGTATAGGTATGAATTATTTTATTTGTTCCGGATAGGAAATTTGCATTAAAATAATACACATAATAAAAATCCGGACTGTTTGGATCGAAATCATAGCCCGTCACTTCTTCTGTCGTTTTAGATTCAATTTTATTATTCACATAATAATTTTCACTATTTACAATAGCTGGTTTCCAGGATAATTGTCGATCATTCATTCGCACAGAGAATCCTGAAATATAGGGATGTGCGCCATTAACAGGACGACCATCCACATCTCCTGATGGTGAGGGCGCTTCAAAGCCCATTAATATCGTCTTTGGATCTCCCGGATTAAAAAACTCGTATTCCACCCGGACATTTACCTCATTATCATTTATCTTCGTTATCCTTAAAACCTCCTTAGCAATAGAAACCTGAGTTTCCTGAATGGGAATCAACTGGTTTCCCGAAGCCATATACGCTCCGTCATTTCCTAAAAGAGACAGGGAGACCAGACAGAAAGTTATTATTAATATTTTTTTCATCTGATTTAATATTTAAAATTGAAGATACAAATTAGACGACCAAAATTAAAAGATAAAAAGGAATTATTTGATTTTTTTCAACTCGTCATTAAGGATACTTTTCAAAGGGAAAATATTTCGGAATTCTATCCAGGGGAAATAACGGTAGAAGTTCAAAAGGTATTTCAGGTCGTTTTAAATGACTTGGAAGGTAGTGGAAGGGAAGAATATGTTTTACTGGCTCAAACCGGGAACCAAATAGCAGGCACTATTGCCTTTGGTTTTTTAAATGATATTATAAAAAACAATATTAAGGCGATTAAAAATTCCTTTGTTTTAATTAAAGGAGTTTATGTTCTACCAGAAATTCAAAATCAGGGATTAGGCTCCAGACTTTTTGAAACCCTGCTAGGGCATTTAAAGCAAAAATCTGTTCCTGGGTTTTATCTGGATTGCGGGTATCCCTCTGCTCAACAGTTTTGGATAAAAAAACTGGGTCCACCTTTTTTAATTCTAAAAAACCAATGGGGAGAGAATCAGGATCATTATATATGGGAAGTTTCTTTATCAGTAGTCTGGTAAAAATTTAACCGGCAATATTGTCCAAAAATTATTGAGGTCGTGGCGGCCAGCCGAATGTCATCAACTTAAGCCAAACTTTTTTT
>JAHDCK010000355.1 GCA_020629915.1 Saprospiraceae bacterium | reverse complement strand
GCGATAGGTGGTTCCGTCATCCGGGAATGTGGCATCGGTATTATAGGGTCCGTACCAGGTCATGTCAGTCGCATTATGGGATTGTACAATCGTGGTATCTCCGGGAGCAGCTGTTATAATTAGTGCTGCCAGGATACAGGTTAAAGCAAGTAATAATTTTTTATACATTTTTTTTAGTTTTATTTTATTAAGTAACCGACAAAAATGCCTTCCCGCGCCCCTAGACCCTTAAAGGGAAATCCACCCACAATCAAAAGGTGGGCAGCGGTTCTCCTTTAGGGGTAAGTTGAGCCAAAAAAGTCCTGACTGGATTAGGCTGTGCCTAATCCGAAATGCATCACCAGGTTTTTAACCTGTGTTTAAGCGGTTAAAAAAGCAACGAGCGTTTCGGCGTAGGTTGCAAATCCCGATAAACTCATCGGGATGAAACCTGCGCCAGTCTAATTTTTTATGGTTGTTCCATGTACAGTTGTGAAAATTCCCTGTACTTTTTTCCGAAAAATAAAAAAACCGTTTGACATATTTGTAATCAAACGGTTTTTATAAAAATAATGGACAAAATTATCTTCCTCCTTTCTTCTTTTTCTTCTTATTGAAAATGCCTTTGAATTTGTCTTTAACATCATTGGCTTTTTCTTTTATATCCTCTTTACCGCCTTTGAGAATATCTTTTCCGGCATCTTTTGCTCCGGTGACGACATCTTTTCCGGCGTCTTTCACAGCATCTTTTCCTGATTTTTTAATATCATCAATGCCGCCTTTGATTGCGTCTTTGCCTTTATCTTTGATGTCATCTACAGTAGTCTTGACAATTTCCTTACTTTTGTCCACTGCTTCTTGTCCGGCTTGTTTGGCTTTATCTTTGGCATCATCCACGACTTCCTTGGCGACTTCTTTTCCCTCATCCAGAACTTCCTTGCCCTTGTCTACGATTTCTTCTTTCACACTTTTACCTTCAGTGCCCAGGAGTTTGATTTTGAATTTTGGCTTTTTAATATTACCTAAAACGTTTATATTTAAATTAATATTTTCTCCTTGTACGAGATTGATACCGAGTTTGGAGGCTTGGTCGCCCAGAACAGCGAGGCCATTATTTGCCATTTTACCTATATTATTTCCTTCTAATAACTTCCGCGGCACTTTGGTTTTGATCATATAATCCATATCCTGTGTAATCCCGTGCGAGCCACTTATATTTGCTGTAATATCATTATTAAAAATATGATCAACGGGTTTTAAAATGAATCTTCCCTCTTTGATTTCAAACCAATTTTTCGTATCTGAAATTTTTAAATTCTTCAATTCGGAAACCTTGAGTTGATTTCCTAAATCATTTACCGGTTTGAAATTTTTAACCATTGCATCCAGGGTTTCCAGGAATCCATCTACAGAAATTTTGGTCAAATCCGGCATCATATCTTCCTTTAAATTTCCATTCATTGCAAAATCAAAATTCATGCGTCCCTCGATAAAATCCACAATGGGTGCAAAGGCTTTGAAGGAGTTAAAATAATCAAATGTTTGTCGGATGTCCATTCGCTGAAATTTGGAATCAAAAGCGTAAACCGGTTTTTTAATGTCCTTAGTATCATAGGAACCATTGGTAGCAATTCTTCCTCCCAGGGTTTCCATTTTTACGTTTTTCATTTCCACTTTTTCATTCTTCACCAGGAGTTGCCCATTAAAATTATTTATATTTAAACCATCATATTTTAATTTATTAATATTTGACTTTATATTAAAATCCATTTTATCCGGCACGGGAATGACTTCCCAGGCTTCCTCGGTAGTCGCTACTTTTGAATTGCCCGCAGGCTCGGCTGGACCCATAACATCTTCATAATCCATATAGTTAGAATTTAGATTCAAATTCCCTCTTATGGTTTCATTTCTATAAACGTAACCCAGCGCATTCTCAAAATTACCAGAGGTTTTAAAATCGGATTTTCCGAGTGAGGCAGAGAAATTTCTAAAGCTCATTTTATCCTGAGTCAACTGCCCATCCACATTAACATTTTTTAATTTATATATATCATAATTTAATTGCCCGAATTGACCATCCAAATCCACATCAAATTTCCCAAAGTAATCGGCGTTAGAATTCCCATAAGTTTCATTTTCAGAAGTCGTTGCCTCAGCTTCCCCTTCGTTAGATTCCAGAAAGGCATTGGTGTCAAAAAATTTGGATTTTACGGTTGCGTTTCCGGAAATTGTTCCGTAATCAAACAGGTAAGAAAAGACATCATTGAAGGTTCCACTCAGAGCGAGATCGCTTTTATCAATCTGACAACTCAGGTCTTCAATTTCAAATTTATTGGACTGGAATCGACCTTTAGTATTAACATTTTTTAATACGTAATTTTCATATTCTACTTTTTTTAAATTGGCATCCAATCTAAAATCAAAGCGATCAAAAACGCCACCGCCGGCTTGTTCTGAACCCGTTTCTGAAGAGGTACTTTCCGTTTCCCGGCCTTCAGCCAACCACTCGTTAGCATCCAGAAAATTGGAGCGAAGGGTCAGGTTTCCTGCCATATTTTCTGTTGTAGAAAAATAAGCGAGGATATTGTCAATGCTCCCGCTGGCCTTGAGATCGCTCTTTCCGAGTTTGGCATTAAACTCCGGGATATTGACATTTTTTGGAGAGAATTGCATCGCCATTTGATTGATAAGAACAGTTGGCATATCTGCAGCATCGTACTTAAGTTTGGTCGCCGAAAACTCTCCGGCCATTCCAACTTTTTCGTATTGTTGTTTATCAATATACGACATTTTTGATTTTATTTTAACGTCTGCATTGATAAGCCCGGTAATGGCTTCTACGCCTTCCATCGGAAACGCTTTGGCTAAATCTGCGAGATCAATTTTACCTTTAATTTCTGTATCCACGTCAGGATCAGAAACGGGTGTTCGCAATTTCAACTTCGCTTCAAATGGATTTTTATCTAATAACATTTTAAACAATGGAACATCCAGCGTCATTCTATCATAATCACTGGAAGGACTGTTTAATTTTATATTAGTTTGAATATCATTCACACCAAGCGGCAGGTCGGGATATTTAAAATATCCATCTATGACATCGAGATTAATGGCGAAGGCCGGAAGATTATTTTCATTATACGTTCCCTTGGCAAAACCATTAAAAGCCATTTTTCCTTTCGCATCCACCGAGCCAAAATCTCCGGTAAAGGCCGCCGGGATGATCGAAAGTAATTGCTTGAACTCCGTAGAAGGTGCGCTGAATTTTATATCCGTTACGATGTCCTTATCATTCGGCATTTCTACAAAACCATCTGCATCGAGTTGTAACGCATTTAATTTTATCGTATTATCCTTTAAAGTAAAGCGATTTTTTTTCATATCTGCGTTTACTGTTATATCTAAATCCGCTTTAGCTTTGTTTAGATACGGAACGCCCCCCATTTCCACCGTAACGGCATCCGCATAAGTGCGGGTCGCAATGTCGTAAATCGAAGCGGTAAAATTGCCACTTCCCTTGTGATCGAGATTTTTTATATTCATAAAAATATCACTTGAACGATCCGCATAAGTGATTTGGCCATCATTTATTTTATATTGGTTTAATTTTAATTCAAATCCATCAGAAGAGGAAGTCGTGGTCTTGGTTTCCGTCTCTGATGGCTTGGCAATGTCATAGTTTGCCTTACCGTTTTTGAGTACCTGAACATTTAAAACGGGTTCGTTGAGGGTGATGGATTTTATCGTGTAAGGTTGCTTGCCGGTGATGACTGACCAAAGATCCATTGAAAAATCCAGTCCTTTGATATCCGCCAACCGGACTCCTGAAAATTCATCTACTCCATCCACCGTGAGATCATTGAGACGCAAACTAAAACTCGGAAAGCTCCGCAATAAACTCAAACTGACATCTGAAAAATCTACTTTGGCATTTACGTTGTCGTTGATACCCTGCTTGACCTGGGCCGTGATTTCATCCTTAAAAAAATAGGGAATGGCGATGGCAGCGATGAGCAAAAACAACAACAATCCACCCAAGCCAATGAACAATCTTTTTAAACCTTTTTTCATATTTTTTTATTATATTTTTTTGAAATGGAAACTGGAAAATTTATTTATCCTCCTTTCCTGTCTTTTTTACAATATAAATCTATCCTTTTTGACAAATAACGTTTAAATTTAATACAAAATTATAAAAAAATATGACGCCTAAGCGAGAAGCCCGATTCCGAAAAGTCATTAGTCAGCGACAACCGAACCTAACGGTTATCCTGGAGAACGTCCATGATCAGCACAATATCGGGGCGGTTTTGCGGAGTTGTGAAGCCGTAGGTATTTCGGATGTTTATATATTATATACCCGCAAGGATTTGCAGCGGATTGGTGTGGGTCGGCTGACTTCTTCCGGGACGCGCAAGTGGGTGAATGTTCATTTTTATAAAAATCCGGAAGTTTTCTTTCCGATGATCCGGGAAAAATATCAACGCATTTTTGCGACGCATCTCGGGGAATCTTCTAAAGTCCTTCACGATCTCGATCTCACTCAACCTACGGCTTTGCTTTTTGGAAATGAACACGACGGCGTTAGCCCGGAGTCATTGGCGGAGTGCAACGGTAATTTTGTAATTCCAATGTTTGGGTTTGTGCAGAGTTTGAATATTTCAGTGGCTTGTGCGATTTCGGTTTTTGAAGCGGCAAGACAGAGAAATAATAAAAATATGTACGCTAAAAATCCGTTAATGACCCAGGAGATGCAAGAAGAAATGTATGATATTTATATAAACAGAAATGATAATGGACATAATCAGCGATATGTTTTTCCGGAAGGGTGAGAAAATGGTGCAATGGTGCAATGGTGCAATGGTGCAATGGTGCAATGGTACAATGGTACAATGGT
>JAHDCK010000354.1 GCA_020629915.1 Saprospiraceae bacterium | reverse complement strand
AGGCAATTTGATAGGAAGGAAGGAGCGTTCAAAATTCTAGCAAATACAGATTCATCCAATAAGCCAATTTTTGAAAACTGGAAAAAGAAATTTCAGAAATTAGGAGAAAAAAGATTATTGGTGGGACATCAAATAAACAATAGAATAGAAGCAGAAATTCATAAGACCTTGTTTGGGTATTTTAAGCAATAACTTGAAAGGTATTTGTAGAGAAATTAGCCTGATTTAACCACAAAAACGTCACTCAAACGTCACCCGAAAAACACAACACCCTGCAAATCAATGACTTACAGGGTGTGCTCTGTACCCACGACTGGAGTCGAACCAGCACGTCCTAATGGACACTAGGCCCTCAACCTAGCTCGTCTACCAATTCCGACACGTGGGTGATTAGTTGATGGTAGAGAAACGTCTTCCTTTCGGAAAAAGTTCGGGCAAAATTAAGGAATTTTTATACTTTCCTAAGATTTTTGGTAAAAAGTTTGCGATAATGTTTGACGAAAAGGTGCATCTTGCGTCCTAAGTACAACAACTCACACAACAAACGCAAAAGTCCTTACTTTATCGAAATTCTAATTATATTTTATGTATAAATATACCTTCGAGCAGGAAGTCGCCAATGGCATTACACATGGCATCGGTTTCCTGCTTACCATCATCGGTATTCCCGTCCTCATCAACCTGGCAGTAAACAATGTCAGCGGCATTGGGATCATGGCTGTGGTGATTTATTCTATCTCCCTGCTGATGGTCTACCTGACTTCCACACTATACCACGCCTTCCAGTACGAACCCCTGAAAATGGTTTTTAAAACGCTGGATCACATTAGTATTTATTTCCTTATTGCCGGAACATACACGCCTTTTCTGCTTATTGCGCTTAATGACTGGACGGGCTGGACAATGGCGATTGTGCTTTGGAGTATTGTTGTTTTTGGTATATTTTATAAATTGTTTTATATAGGAAAAAACGAAAATTTGTCTCTTGCTATTTACATCGGGATGGGCTGGCTGGTGGTGCTGATCATCAAACCTGTGTGGGCCGCTCTGCCGACGGCTGCCTTAGCCTGGCTTGGAGTAGGAGGGGCCGCTTATATGATCGGCGTGATATTTTACGTATCTGAAAAAATTTATTACGGACACGCCATCTGGCACGTTTTTGTGTTGGGTGGAAGTATCGCCCATTATATTGCTGTTATCTATTGCCTGACAATGGGGTGAAATTAGGGTATAATTTTTGTGGAGTTATGTACAAATTTTAAACAATGAGTAATATTTTATTAAAAAGACTTTTTACGTATTTGAGTTTATTTTTTATTGCAGGATTGATTGGTCTTTCTGGTTGTAAAGATGATGATATTGGCCCCGTGGATGATTACGATGTCAATATTGAAATTTTGTCGCCTACGACGGGTACCGTTTACCAATATGGAGATAGTATTTATTTTGACCTGACTCTTTCGAGCCTGGGAACGATTTATCATGTAAAAGTGGAAGTTATTGATAAACTGGATAACTCCAGCGATGTTTTGTTTGATGAAAATATCAATGATGGCGATGGAACTTATGGGTTGACTTTGATTGATTTGAATAGAACTGCCGGGGATTACGAACTAAAGGTTACTACAAGTGATAATGATCAGCAAAACGAACGGGAAGCATCTGTGGATTTTAGCATCACTTTTAGTGGGTTTGAAGCAGAAGTGACGATTTCCAACCCTCTGAATGGAACTGTCTTTATGATGGGAGATACAGTTGAAATTGATGCAGAGATTTCTTCTCCCCAAACTATTGGGCAAGTCATAATGAATTTGACGAATTTAAGTGATAATTCTTTTCAAACCATTTATGATGAGACCATTGACGCAACGAACGTCACTTTTAATATTGGAGCTAATTATGTACCTTCTGTTGCAGGAGATTTTATGTTGACGGTACGGGCTTTTAATTTTGACGGTTCGGAAAGTGAACAAAATTCTGTGAATTATACTATTCAGTAATTTATTTTTTTTAAATATAAAACCCCGCTATGCAAAGTATGGCGGGGTTTATTATTTTATATGTTTAGTACACTGTTTTTACACAGTGTTATTAGAAACGGTAAAAACAATTTTCCTTCTTAGACAAATCCCGTGGAAACGAAAGGCGAAGAAAAATGAAGAAGCGATAGCGACTGAATTTTTCAAGACTTGCAGTTTCCATTACCACGGGATTTGTCTAAGAACCACAATTTTAAATAGAAGCCCACTCTTCCTTTAATTTTTTTGCTTCTTTTAAATATATAAATTCCTTATCTCCGTTTTTCCAGGACTTCAGTGTTATATCCAAAGATTTCATCGCCTCGTTTTTATTTCCCTTTGCCATTTGAATTTTAGCCAACCATAGATTGTAGTTCCCGGAGGAAGGCACGTTTTCACATAAAGATTCAAAATAGGGTTCTGCTTCGTCATATTGCTTTAAGTGATAATGTGTTTGACCTAAATAATAATCTATAAAAGAATTTTTCGTATTAGAAGTTTTCTTATATTTAGAGAAAAATTCCTGTGCTTTATCGTATTCCTTTTCAAAAAAGTGCATAAAACCCAGCCCTATAAGTTTTTGTGGGTCGGAATACGTTTCCTCTGTATTAGCACAATCATGCATCCACTTTTTCAACTCTGGCCCATTTTCCAAACCCATGTGAACGGCGATCATGAGGTAACAGGAAAAATTGGGAAAAGCCTTATCTTTGAATTTTTCATTATATGTTTTTGCCTTTTTTAATATCTCAGCTTCCCGTCCCACCATTTTGTATTGATTACAATAATTAAAATTTTGAATTTCCCGATCTACTTCAAACTCAGGGTAGATTTTTTTTCTCAAAGCACTTCTTTTTTCTGTCAGTTCTATACTTTTATGAAACTGTCCACGTTGCCGGGCCAGATTAGCCATCAGATAAAAAACATTGATAGAATCCTGGGTGATTTTTGCCTTTTCCAACGCCGAGTTCAAGTTTTTTTCACTGGCTTCAAAATTGCCCAAACGGGTTTCCAGTCTGGCGTAGTTTAAATAATTTTTGTAATAGGTGGGATCTAATAAAATGAGCCGTTCATAATGTTCTCTGGCCTTTTCATATTCTTTCTTTTCTTCATATATTCGTCCCAGTTGGGTGGTTTCCTTTTCCTTTTCAGGATACTTTTCCAAAAATTGCTTGAGGTACTTTTCTCCCTTTTCATATTGTCCTCTACTCATAGATAAATCTGCCAAATTCTTATACATTTCAGCTGAATGTCCATTTTCTATGGCTTCCAAACCCACTGCTTCGGATTTGTTGTAATCCATATTATTTGAAAAATAGGTCATTAGGTAATCGTATGGGCGATAATCCATAGGATATAATTGCTTCCACATTTCCAGTAATTTGATGACGCGTTTTTGATCAAATTTGGATTCGTAATAAAAAAACTTTATCAAAAACTTTTGCCGTTCTGATAACCTGTCTAGTGTATTCATTCCGGCCTCAATAGATCTTTGGGCACCTTCATTTTGACTTACCCTAAATTGTATACTGCCCTTCAATAAATGACATTCCCCACAGCCCGGATCAATTTCCGTCGCTTTTTCAAGAGAAGCAATCGAACCAAAATAATCATCCAGATAATACATTTCCCAAAATCCCTTACTGTACCAAAACATACCTTCTTTGGAGTTAGCAAACAAATCTTTGGCCGGCAAATCCGGAATTTCTGTCGTTTCTGCATCCGCCAAAAAGATTTGATTCGAAACCTCCACAGTTACCTGATCAACTATTTCAAAATAATCACTATTCGTATACGTTTTACTCCAATGTTTCTTTCCGGTTTTTGTAGAATATAAATTTGTTTCTATCGTATAATTTTCATCTTGTTTTGAAATAGAACCCGATAAAAAATATTCCATCAGTTCATCCTGTGCTAAAGTTCTTTGTACCGCAACCGGCAACGGTTTATTCAATTGGTAATTAACTTCTTCCAGTTCCCGATCGAGTTTAGAGGGATTAAAGGTGAACAATCTGTTGTCCTGTTCAAAATCCACACTTTGTAACATTGGAATAGAAATACTCATATATTTATCTTCCTCGGATGTGCATTTGTTTTCGTAGGGGAACAATATCACCCGACTGGTAAAATTGTTGGTGGGTACTTCCCGTTCCGTTTGGTTCCCTTCCTCATCTGTAACCGTCACTTTTTCTGAAGCCTTTACAGAGAGTTGTCCTTTAAATATAAAACCAACCAGAAAAAAGGAAAGGAGGAGATTGAGTGGAATGATTATTTTTTCTATTGTTCGCCATTGATCCGGGCCGGGCCTGCCATGGTAATAAATAAAAACCAGAACGGAGGGGAGGAGCGTTAGCAAAAACAGGATGACCGCATCTGTCAAGGCCGGAGCAAACTGATACCGTTTTACCGCCCAGTCTACCACTTGAACAATTGCCCATACAGCAGCCAGATAGGAAATGAAATATTGAAGGAAACGGCGTTCCCATAAGTTTTCAAGAAATGATTTTTGTGTATGCTCTTCCGTCATGATTTTGCAAGTTCTCCCCAAAATTAAACAAACGTCTATATTTTTACCAAAAGCAGGGAAAATTTCCTTCCGAGATTTGAGATAAATATTTTTGGTGGGCTATTAAACATTATCACGAGAAATTGAATTACTTCCTTAAAAGAACAGACTATAGTAAATTATATTTTAAAATATAAGTATATTATACTTTATTAAAACCTTTGCTGCCAAAAAAAAGCCGGCAGCAAATTTTGCTACCGGCTTTTTTTATATTAAATCTCTTTCTATAAGATACTGTGTCTTAAAAAATCCAGTGAGTGCGAGAGAGTCAGTAATTTCCCCGCGCAAGGCCATATTA
>JAHDCK010000353.1 GCA_020629915.1 Saprospiraceae bacterium | reverse complement strand
TAAGAAAACCCTTATCATCTAGGGGATAAAATGACATATAATAAAAAATAACACGTCCTAGAATCTTGAGCTTGAGCTAGATTTGCTCCCCGCTCGTCATTGATCTTGATTCTTGAACTTGAAATTGATCTTGCCTACTCTCCTTTTACCGAACACTGAGGATTGACAGGCTGCTGACGAAGCACTTCCAAAAACTCCCGGACAGCTGTAAAGGACACGACTTTATCCTTGAAATATTTCAGGGCTTGCTTGGCTTCTTTCTCCGTCGCTTCAAGATGATTTAATATATTTAAAAGGTGCATTTTCATGTGGCCCTGTTGGATACCCGTGGTGACTAAAGATTTCACGGCAGCAAAATTTTGAGCCAGACCGGTTGTCGCTATAATTTTCATCAACTCTCTTGCAGACGGATTGCCCAGCATTTCGAGGGAGCGTCGGGCAAGCGGGTGAAGGGTTGTCAGACCGCCAACCGTTCCCAAAGCCATTGGCAGATCGATCCAGAATTTGAATTTTCCATCCTCCAAACTCACATGCGTCAAACTTTGATATTGGCCATTGCGTGCTGCGTAAGTATGTCCGCAGGCTTCGATGGCCCGGAAATCATTCGCCGTAGCAATCACGACCGCATCAATGCCATTAAAGATACCTTTATTATGTGTGGTTGCCCGATGAACGTCGAGATGAGCGATTTTTACGGCCTTTTCAAATTTCCCTGCAAAAGTTTCTGCGGTCATTTCGCCAGGAAACTGTCCGAGGTCTTCAATCGGACATTCTACCCAGGAACGCACCAAACACTCCGGTGTGTAGTTGGATAAAATAGACATGATAATCGTCACTTCCCGAATGGTATTTTCGAAGGCGGGATGTTCCTCAACAAAGGAAGTCAAAATATGAGCGTAGGCTTCCAAAACAGAATTGATAAAATTCGCGCCCATAGAATCACAGGTCTCGAAGGTTACTTTGAGCTGGTAGTAATCTGCTTCGAGATGAGACATATCGACGAGGTTGACTTCCAGGACGCCGCCGCCTCTTTTCTGCATATTTTTTGTAATCGGCAGGGTTTCTTCATCAAACCTTTCTTTCAATTCCGAAAATACAGATTCTAATATATTAAAATCACCTGCATAACTAAAATGAACCTGACCGACTTTTGTAGTAGAAATTATTTCGGAATGGAATCCGCCCCGGCTCAACCAAAATTTGGCGGCACTGGAAGCCGCCGCCACGACGGAACTTTCTTCCGTCACCATCGGGACACAGTAAATCTTATCGTTGATTTTAAAATTGGGAGCGACGCCGAAGGGCAGGTAAAAATTGCTGATGGTGTTTTCACTAAAACCGTCGAGAACCCTTTGCTGCTTTTCGTTGGGATGAGCAAAACTCATCAATTCACGCATCACATTTTCCGGGTCTTTAAAAAAGTTCTCCACCACCCAGCGTATTTTTTTCCGCTTGGATAATTTAGAGAAACCAGATACTGATTTCTTCATGATGAATGTAGTTTGTTATAAATTATGTTTTTATATATAATTTTACCTTTTCACCTTCAAAAAGGCGTTGGCCAACTCTAGTCCCCGAATCTGTGCTTCCACATAATCTTTTAGCTCCGCATAACCTTTTGTGGCATAATTTAAAAAACCGGAGGCTTGTCCGTAGATACAAACAGTCTCCAATTTATTGATTAAATAATAACCATCCAAAAAGTTTTTTATTCCACCCGAAATAATAACCTGCTGACAAAGGGCTTTTTCTCCCAGTTCTGCCAAAATTTGATTGGTCAAATGTACCATTTCCTCGGCACTATGCCCAACATAAGCCAATTGACTATATATATCTTTTTTTCTTTTATCGCTTCGCAGCAATTCCAGCTTTGCAAAATTTGTCCCGCCATTGGCAGCAAAATCCACGGCTTGCAGGGGCAACTGAAACAAGGCTTTCAGGCTTTCGTAACCCATACCTTGTCCTACTTCTTTAACAATCAGGCGGTAATTTCGTTTATCCAGAAGGGTTTTTATCGTTTCAATCGGGGAAATTTTAAAGCGGTCGCCTTCGGGTTGCAGCCATTCCTGCAAGGGATTAACATGAACAATCAGCCCATCTGCCTGCAATCTACCCAGCAAATTATCAATTAAGTTAAGCTGATTGGCTTCGAGTAATTGTTCAACCTGCGCTACGCCCAAATTGGCATACAATGGCAAGTCGTCTCCTATCAATGGCCGCACGTTAAAATCCTCGAAATATTCATCGCTCCACAGGAGGGAACGACAGGAACCCAATCCCATGCCCATCCCAAATTCTCCGCAGACTTTCGCTAAGTTGTGGTTAATGGTACGGGCGTATTCCGTTCCGCCGGTCATGCTGGACACCCAAAATGGCGCGCGCATCGTTTTACCTAGGAAAGAAATAGAAGGGAGACTCCCCTTTTTAGGGTGAGCGGTCAGGAGCGGTTCGTAGTAGAAACGGTTATCCAGTTCAGGGGAGGCAATTTGAGATTGGAAAGCCAGTTCGATATGATCACGCTTCCGGGCGGATGCGATGCCATCGTCCTCTGACCAGTTTTCCGTCTTGCGTTCCAAATTTTTCATACTCTGGATTCGTCCTGCTGCAAAATTAGTCTTTTTTGTCACACGCTATGGAATTTATGGTAAATAAATGTTTCCAAAATGAATGTGAAACACCAAAGTCGCAAAAAAGTTGGGGGAAAAACTAAGTTTTGATAGAAGATTCTAAAATAAGGGCAGCCTGAGGACCGGTACAAAAGAGTAAATCCAAAATACTGAGATTGGGGAGGAATCCAGTTTTTTCCTCAAAGACCTGATTGTAAGGAATGATTTGATAATGTGGATCCGGTTTTTGGCGATGTGGTTTTGGGTGAATGCCATTTCTAAAATCCAAAATATTCTCAGGAGTTTCTTTTTGATAGGATTCCGTCAACTCATAATTTTTATCCAGCTGTAGGCATTCCAATAAAACATTTAAAATTTTTAAATTAAAATCAAATAGTTTTGTTTCGGAATTATTAAAAATTACAGGTTGCAAATAATCTGCATAAAAATCAAAATATGGCGCATTGCCATAATTGGATTTGATGGCTCGCCAGTGTTCCCTTCCCCAATTGCCGGGAGCAATTTGGGTGTGTTGGATGGATTGCTGTTCGTTTTTCCCTTTTGAAAGCGGAATGCTCAATCTGGAAACCCCAAGGGGTGAAGCCAGGTGAGTTCGATTTCGGTAAGCACCTTTACTATAATTTTCATGGGCCTCAATCCATACTTTTTTATATTTTAAAAATTTTGAAAAGTATTGGATTGAGGGCAGATAGTGTAATTCTAATAATATGTTTTCAGGCAAAATTATAAATGTTCTTTTTTGATTGGGGGTTATTCTAAATGATCCTCTTTTTGAAACCGGGCCAGGATTTTTAGTTTATCAATAATTGTTACAAGGAAAAGCGCACTCAGCAACATCATACAAATAATAAAAATTAATATTGCATAATATTCTATTGTCCATTCCAGTGCTACTTTAATTCTCTGGATAAGCGAAATGGTATTGACTTGACCTTCCCGCATGGAAATATTGACGGTACAAAACTCATTTTCAGAATCAAAGCTACCCATTTTCACTCCTAAATCCTGCAAAGATTCATCGATATTTAATATACGATTTTCCAGAGATATAAATTCATCAATTTTTCCTCCTTTGCTTTTCAGCTCTACCAAAGATGCCCGAGTGGCTTGAAGGGTTTTTATTTTAGATGCTAATTCCCGGTATTCATTGGTTTTATCCTTTTTAGTTACGTTAAAACCGGTAATCTTGTGATTGGCTTTTACAATTTCAATAAATTCGTCAAAGATATTCGGAGGAACGCCAATTTGCAGGGTCAATAATCTTGAGCCTTTGTTACCAGATTTTTGTTGAAACTGAATGATAGTATTTTTTTCCTCAATTGTTTTTCTGAGTTGTTTTTCATCCTTATCAAAATCAACGGATTTGCAATTGATATTAGCCGTTTTTTCATATTTTTGATCCACACTTACAATCTCAGGGCTGGCTCCACCCATTTTTTTATATTTGTAATTGCTGGATGCGAAATTATTGCTAACCCGCTGACTCAAATTGATGGTTCCCTCTCCAAAGACAGGCCCGGTACTACCGGATGGATAACTATAATAGCCAAAGCCGAGCCGAAAGAAAAACATCAGAAAAAACAAGACTACAAAACCAAGAAAAACTTTTAATATACTTTTTTTCATTTTAATTAAATTATGCTACCTGAGGAAACTCTTGTCGGTTGGTGGCGGAAAAATAATCCCGAAGTAATTTTGATATTTCGTGAAACCCCTGGCTCCCTCCGGCAATTAATGTAGCTGTTAAAAATATATCAACAATTCCAATTAAAACTAATTGAACATCATTTACAGGTTCAATTATTATACTCGATAAAACCCGAAAACCCAAAAATCCAAGCACCAGACCCAGCACGAAACCCAGCAATTGAGTTTTCCTTCTTCGATTTTTTATTAAGGCTCTCAATTCTTTACTATCTCTGAAGCTTTCTTCACTCTCTTGTACATTAATATTTTTAGCATACCACAAATTTAAATTTCTCTTAAGCTGATGCTTGGTTTCTTTGTTTTTGTCGGGCAGTAAAAATTCAATAGCCCGTTCTACAATAATAATGATAAAAAATAAACTTCCAAGAATACCAAGGATATTTTTCAATTCCATCGTGTCCAGTTTTAAGGTAGGGAAGTTTTTTAAGAATAGTGCGATAAGAATCGCCAAAACGATTGCCAGGATAGATAATCCGATAATTTTCAAATATTTTTTTCTTTTGGGTGACATAATTTAATATTTTTAATGGTGTAATAATATCCAATATCACCTAAAAGGAAAGTATAATCAAACAGATTTGAGCATTTGC
>JAHDCK010000352.1 GCA_020629915.1 Saprospiraceae bacterium | reverse complement strand
TACCTGCAGCAATGTAAATGTCATTCGGACAAGCTCCTGAAGGAACAGCCAAGGCTGCTTGTAAATCAGTGAAGGCATTCGCCCAAGAAGAACCATCATTGGCTCCTGTAGCAGTATGATCTACATAAAGGATAGGGTTGTCAAAGAAGTTTACGGTAGTTACGGTAGTTTCAGCGCAAACAGCACCCGTTGCATCTAGTGCCTGAACTGTAACTTCCCAAGTACCTGATAAAGCAGTTGCTTGAAGACCATTCAGAGTGTTATCAAACGTCAAAGGGAATTCACTTGCCAACCACGGTCCCCAAGGTCCAGGCTGATTGAAGGCAACGCCCGGTCCACCAGTTCCTCCAGTGGTTGCGTTATTGAAATAAAGATTAAAACCTCCATCAGATACTTGTGTACCATCTAGGTCAAGAGTAAAGTCGTCTCCAAAGCAAAGTGTTTGAGTTGCTGGAGATAAAAGTGTTCCCGCTACACAAGGTCCTGGAACAACAATATTGATGTTAATATCAAAAGAGTTAACACCATCAGCAATACATGGGTTACTATACGTAGCATAATAATCCCATTCTGTTAAATAAAGATAAAATGTTCCGGCTGCACCTGGCGACCAAGAACCATAAGATGGTCCCCAGTAGTTGGGTCCTGCCCCATTACTGGTACATCCATCATCAATAGCAGCCAATTCGGTAGCACCCGCAGCATTGACATCTATAATCGCCAAACGAGAATCTGCAGTACCATCAGGCCAATTATCTGGTGCATTGCCACATAGATCAAAAGTAAATACGTCATCTGGACCAGAAGAAATCAAAGTAATGACATTTCCAGTAGGAACAGCTGTAAAAGCAAATGATGTACCCGCATTTGCATCAGCTGTACCAGCAACAGGAACAGTTGCTGCAGGAACACATTGTGCATACGTTTCATTTATTGCAAAAAAACTAAGAGCAACAATAAATAAAAAAGTTAAATTCTTCTTCATAAGAATGTGTGAGTTTAGTTAATGATAAAATTAAGCCGCGTAAAATTACAAAAAATTTTAATTTCTTCATCAACCAACCCCAAATTTAAGGTTTTACTTTTCACAGAGTCATACTGCCTTTCATCATAACCTACATCAAAACACCATCTACCGCTTTAATTTTCTCTGGTAACTCTTCCTCATTGAGCATATCTCTCAAATCGATTTCTATGGTTCTACAAAGAGCTGTCATAGGAACATCATTGATGAAGTTTTCGAAAGGGTCTTCGCTGTTATCTCCCACCATTTCCATGGTAATAAAAATCCAGGCAATCAATACAAAAAACGGGATGGTGAGCCAAACGAAATTGTGACCCATTTCGGCAAATTCGCCAACCAAGCCAAAAGGTAAGAGCAAAATGAAAATCCAAGTAAATATGCCGGAGAAATAAGCATATTGCCTCGGAAAAGGTGTATTCTTAATCCGTTCGCATTTTCCTTGAAGGTTGTAGAATTCTTCCAAACTTGACATCAAATCCATATGACGGAAATCTTCTATCAGTCCAATTTCCATAAACTTTTTCAATTCCTCTCCTTGAATTCTGATGAGTTGAGTTGCCGTATTTTTGCATTTTATCAAATATTGGATTTCTTCTTGGTTGGGGATGAAAGGTCCCACATCGCTTTTCCAATCTTCTTCTCCGGGTCTCCCTTTATATAATTTGCCTAAATGCTTTTTGTAGTTGATACTGAAACTGGAAGGTCTCCTCAATTGTAATCGTAGAGCATTGATCCAAGCAATATGACGATAAATCAATCGTTTTTGGTGCGCCTTCAGTTCTTCTTCGCTTACACTTCCGTCCGTATTCCTTAAAGTAACATAACTCAATATTTGGTTCCCCCAAGTTCTTGAATAATTAACGATACCCCCCCAAATTTTACGAGCCTCCCAAAAACGATCGTATGACTGATTGTTCTTGAAACCAATATAAAAGGCAACAGCAATACCTATCGTACTTAATGGCAAGAAAGGAATAGACGCATTATATCCTTTATGCTCCAACCAATGGTGCATGAATATTACCGCTGTTCCATAAACGAAAAAAAATAAGACTCTAAAAAAAGCGAATCTCAAAATGAGTTTCCAACTAATATTCCGGTTTACATACATGATTTTTAAGTTTTATCCGACAAAATTAACAGAAGTAAATTAACAAGCAAAATGCTCATTTAGTAAGGACTAAACTTGGCTTTTGTGCTTTGATTCATAAAACAATGAACGATAACCCTTTCCAAAAGTCAAACCCCAACAAATTCTGATACAAAACAAAATGCACGAACTCTTATAAATGTTCACTTGTAAAAATCCTTATTTAGGTGTATATTTGCAAAACTAACAGTTGTTAGTTAAATCTGTTTTCAACATGGCCAAACCTCGTTTTCATACCCTCAAAGTCAAAGAACTCATTAAGGAAACCAGTGATTGTACTTCCATTGCTTTTGAATTGCCGGAGGAACTGAAAAATGATTTCAAATATAAGCAAGGACAATACCTCACCCTTCGCCATGAAATCAATGGAGAAGATATTCGGCGTTCTTATTCGCTTTGCAGTAGCCCCTTGGAAGAAGATATGCGGGTCGCCGTAAAAAAATTGGAAGGAGGAAGATTCTCCACCTTCGCCAATGATGTGCTTCAAGAAGGAGATAGTCTGGAAGTTATGACACCCATGGGTAATTTCTTCACGGAGCTGAATCCCAATCATAAAAAAAATTATGTGGCATTTGCCGCTGGTAGTGGTATCACTCCCATGATGTCGATCATAAAAGCGACCTTAGAAATCGAACCCGATTCTCAATTCACGTTGTTATACTGTAATAGAAATATTCATTCCATCATTTTCAAAGAAGAAATCGAGGGATTGAAAAATATATTTCTGAATCGTTTTCAGGTGTATCATTTCCTAACACGGGAAATGTCGGATATCCCTTTGTTCAATGGTCGATTCGACAAAGAAAAAATCAATGAAATTCTAGGAAAGCTCGTCCATCCGGAATTGGTGGATGAATTTTTCATTTGCGGCCCGGAGGAAATGATTTTATCTGTAAAAGGAGAATTGGAAGCGAAAAAAATTGATGCAAAAAAAATTCATTTCGAATTATTCACCACCCCGGGAGCCCAGAAAAATAAAACGCAAAAGGAAACACAATCGAAGCGGAATGATAAAGTCAGTTTAGTAACCATAAAAGATTCTGGCAATAGTTTCCAATTCGAATTATCCCAAGGAAGCAATAATATATTGGATGCCGCTTTATTAAACGGTGCAGATCTACCCTTTGCTTGTAAAGGAGGTGTTTGCTGCACTTGCAAAGCAAAGGTAATCGAGGGCGAAGTGGAAATGGATGTGAATTATGCCTTAGAACCCGAAGAGATAGAACAGGGCTTCATCCTTACTTGCCAAGCTCATCCTTTAACCGAAAAAGTCGTCGTCGATTTTGACGAGGCGATTTAATTTGTTGGATTCTAAAATTGTTGGATGATGAAAAATCATGAAGAAAAATTCCAAGAAAAAATCGATGCTGAAATAAAAATCGAAGCCAAAGATTGGATGCCGGAAAAATATCGCAAAACTTTAATCAGACAAATTTCCCAACATGCCCATTCGGAAATTGTAGGGATGCTACCTGAAGGCAATTGGATTACTCGTGCTCCTAATCTTAGGCGAAAAATTGCCTTGTTGGCAAAAGTGCAGGATGAAGCAGGACATGGTCTTTATCTTTATTCTGCTGCTGAAACTTTGGGTGCCGAGCGGGATCAAATGTTCAAAGATTTGAATTCTGGAAAAGCAAAATATTCCAGCATTTTCAATTATCCAACGATGACTTGGGCAGATATCGGAGCCATCGGATGGCTCGTTGATGGTGCTGCAATCATGAACCAAGTGATGCTAACGCGTACTTCATACGGTCCTTATGCTCGAGCCATGGTTAAGATTTGCAAGGAAGAATCGTTCCACCAACGCCAAGGCTATGAAATCATGATGACTTTGGCTCAAGGCACACCCGAACAAAAAGAAATGGCACAGGATGCCCTTAACCGCTGGTGGTGGCCTTCTTTGATGATGTTTGGTCCGAGTGACAAGGAATCTACGCATTCGGCACAATCCATGAAATGGAAAATCAAACGCAAATCGAACGATGAGTTGAGGCAACATTTTGTAGATGTCACTATTCCTCAGGCAGAGTATATCGATTTAAAAATTCCGGATGAAAATCTCAAATGGAATGAAGAGCAAGGTCATTATGATTTTGGAGACATCGACTGGGAGGAATTTTGGAATGTAGTAAAAGGAAATGGTCCTTGTAATAAAGCGAGGCTCAAAGCAAGAAATAAAGCGTATGATGAAGGCAAATGGGTCAGGGACGCTGCTATGGCGTATGCGGACAAGCAGTTAGCAGTTAGCAGTTAGCAGTTAGCAGTTAGCAGTTAGCAGTTAGCAGTTAAAATAGCTATTGCTATGTAATATGCGTATTATTTTGAATAAATTATTTTATTGAACAATAATGAAAGGAAATAAAAGTATTGCTTATCAAAAAGCGTATGATTTTGCTATCAGAATTGTGAATTTAAATAAATATTTATCTGACAATAAAAAGGAGTTTCATATTTCGAAACAAATCATTAGAAGTGGAACTTCAATTGGAGCTAATTTAGCAGAGGCTAATGGTGCTATTTCTGAAAATGATTTTTCAGCGAAAGTAAGTATCGCTTATAAAGAATGTTTAGAAAGCAAATATTGGCTTTCTATTCTAAAGGATACAAATTATATTAATAAAGAGCAATTCACTTCTCTATTTAAGGATGCAGACGAAATTGCTAAAATATTATTCTCAATTTTAAAAACGACCAGAATCAATAAATAACTCCACTTAACATAATCACTACTGATAACTGATAACTGATAACTGATAACTGATAACTGATAACTGATAACTGA
>JAHDCK010000351.1 GCA_020629915.1 Saprospiraceae bacterium | reverse complement strand
GTCTTTCCAGGTGGAGGATGGTCTGGAAAACGGGAATAAAATAAATGCTCCAGGCAATGATCAGGCAGGCAACTAATGCCATCCACACATATTTGTTTTTTGTGATTTCATTTTTCAAATAAGAACTCCCCCACTCCGGCAAATTGAAAACATGCCAAAGCTGAGCCAATATCAAAGTCAGAAAAATCAAATGGTTTATTTTAGCATCTGTGTAATGCAGATTATACTTCGCAAAAAACCCAATGGCCAGTACACTTACCGTCATCCCAAAGGCATAACCAAAAATTTCGATCCAGTTGCGGCGCGTCACGATGGGTTCGCCGGAAGCTCTGGGCGGACGTTCCATGACGGATTCCGGCTCGCGGCTCATGCCCAGCGCAAGGGCGGGAAGCACATCTGTCAGCATATTGATAAACAATATTTGCAGTGGAAGCAAGGGCGGGATCAGTCCCGTCAGGGCCGCAAAGGAAACGATGATGATTTCACTCAAATTACAGGACAATAAATATACAACAAAATATTTTATATTATTTAAAATCCCCCTGCCCTGCCGGATGGCCAAAACGATGGATGCAAAAGAGTCATCTTTCAATACCAAATCCGCACTTTCCCTTGCGGCCTCGGTTCCCTTCATGCCCATCGCAATTCCGATGTCCGCCTTTCGCAGGGCCGGGCTGTCATTGATGCCGTCCCCGGTCATGGCAACGGTGTAGTTTTTCTGCTGATACAGGGAAACCAATTGCAATTTTTGGGCGGGATTGACCCTGGCAAATATATTCGTTTCCAATATTTCTTTTTCTGTTTTATCACCCAGTTCAAACCCTGTGATGGTCTTTTCCTTTCCCGATTGGCTCATGCGAATTTTTTGAGCAATCGCCTGCGCCGTAACCGGGTGATCCCCCGTAGCCATAATGACTTCAATCCCCGCCCGGTGGCATTGCTCCATGCTTTCCCGTACTTCTGTCCGGGGCGGATCGATCAATCCCACCAGCCCGATAAAAACCACATCCTTAAAAAAATCTGTTTGCGGTTGCTCCATTTCCCGGAAGGCAAAAGCCAAAACCCGGTAGCCCTCCCCTGCCAGTTGATTCGCTTTTTCTTCCCAGTCTTTTTTGTTGGTAAAAACTTCTTTTTTATTATTTTTATTTAAAATATAATTAGATTTTTTTAATAAAACTTCCGTTGCTCCTTTAAAATAAGCGATGTATTTTTTTTCATTTAGATGCAGCGTTCCCATCATTTTTGTAGCCGAATCAAAAGGGATTTCCCCTATCCTTTTATTTGAATCAATTATTTTTTTATGCTTAAAATTTTGTTTTTTTATAAAATGAATCAACGCCACTTCGAGGGGATCCCCTTCCGTCCCATCTGAATCATTGCACAAGGCAGCAGCGGCAATCCATTTTTGCAGGGTCGCATCTCCCTCTGAAAATTCATCCGTGTAAACCCCCGAATCTGTCACGATTTTTTCTACAGACATTTGATTCAGCGTCAGCGTTCCCGTTTTATCCGTAAAAATCACCTGCGTTTCTCCCAGCGTTTCTACTGCGCTCAATCGCTTGACAATCACATTGTTTTTAGCCAGCCGCAACATGCCTCTGGCCAGGGCGATGGTCGCCACAACCGGCAGCCCCTCCGGAATAGCCGCAATCGCCAGGGCAATTGCCAGCGTCAGCAACGGATACCATTCCTTGCCCTGCCACAGTCCTGCCAGAATAATCAGCAGGGTAATTCCCAGGGTGATCCACAACAGTTTTTTGCTGAGTTGGATGAGTTTTTTTTCAAGCGGGGTACTATCTTTTTCTGCGGATTGAGTGAGGTGAGCGACTTTTCCGATTTCCGTTTGACCACCGATGCCGGTAACGAGAACTTTCCCCTTCCCCCTTGAAACAATCGTTCCTTTATATACGATATTTTTATTTTTAAAATCCTTACTTACTGAAATGGATTCCCCGGTCAGGGCCGCTTCGTTTACAGCCAGATTGATTTCCTCCATGACCCGGCCATCAGCCCCGACAATGTCCCCGGCTTCCAGCAACAACACATCTCCAATTGTAATATCTGAACTATTTATGATTTGTTTGTATCCTTCTCTAAGCACTCTCGCCTGTTGCTCACTCAAAGCACTCAGGGCATTCATGGAAACATTGGCTTGCCATTCCATGTAAAAACCAATCCCGGCATTCAAAAAAATCACGGCGAGGATGGCTGCGCTTTCCAAATAATCCTGAAACAAAAAGGTCACGACAACAGCCAGACCCAAGACAAACATCAGGGGATTTAAAAACTGTTCCAGTAATAATTTCCACCAGGGCGTGCGGTTTTGTTTTTGGATGATGTTTTTTCCAAATTGCTGCTGGCGCAAAAGCACCTCCTTCCCCGACAAGCCCATTTCTTTATCACTATCTAATGCCTTGATAAGCATTGGTGTAGAAAGAGAACCAATATCTGATAAGGGAAACTTCATGGCATAAAGATGATAAATATCATTTTTAAAACAAATCTATCTCATTTTATTATAAGTACAAATAGTTGAAATTGTTACTAAAAATCATGATGTCTAATTTAATTTTAAGTCTAATATTAATTTTTTGCATTGTATTGCTCTATTCTCCGGGTAACCGAACAAGAGTATTTGGATACACCAGTGATCGGCTTTACTTTTTTATTTTGGCTTTTGGCCTGGCGGCAGGGGCAGCACTCATTTATCACAACTTAAATGTACTTTCAGTTTAACGTAAAATGAATATTTCCACCCAGTCAAAACAAATGGTCACGAAAAGCTCTGGGGAACGAGTCGTTTTTTCGGAGGAAAAACTACGCCGATCATTAGAAAGATCAGGAGCTGGAGAAGAGGATGTTCGGGAAATCCTGAATGCCGTTCGGGATTTATTCTACCCAAATATATCCACTAAAGAGATATACAAAAAAGCATTCAAGTGTTTAAAAAAGAAAAATAACTGCATCGCTGCCCGTTACAACCTCAAAAGAGCTTTGCAACAATTTGGCCCCACAGGGTATCCCTTTGAAAAATACATTGCTAAACTTTTTGAATATCAGGGGTATGACGTTTTGGTAGGTAAAATTCTGCAAGGGCATTGCGTGACACATGAGTTAGATATTATTGCAACGAAAAATAACAAATATATTGTAGGGGAATGTAAATTCCACGCCAAACGGGGCTATAAATGCGGCGTCAAAACTCCGCTCTATATTCATTCCCGGTATCGGGATCTGCTTCGGCAGTGGCAAAACCAACCCTCCCACAAAGATAAAAAACACGAATGCTGGATCATGACCAATGCGCGTTTCTCTGAAGATGCACTGACTTATGCCAACTGTGCAGGACTACGGCTCTTGGGTTGGTCATACCCCAAAAGAGGTAGCCTAAAGGAACGAATTGATATTTCAGGGCTTTATCCGGTTACTTGCCTGACTACCCTTACCTCTGCTGAAAAGAAAGTGCTTTTGGAGCAGGGTTGCGTCTTAGCCCATACGCTCCTGACCACCAATTATTTAAAAAATATATTAAGAATATCTGAAAAAAGAATTTCAAAAATAACAAAAGAAATCAAAGGCTTATGTCTGAATCAACAAAAATATCAAATACAATAAATATCCATTTTCTGGGTGCTGCCGGGTGCGTTACTGGTTCCAAATTTTTAATAGAAACACTGGAACATAAAATACTGGTGGACTGTGGTCTGTTTCAAGGCATCAAAAAACGACGGATGCTCAACTGGGATCACCTCCCTGTAGATGTATCTAAAATTGATGTGGTTTTGCTCACGCACGCCCATCTCGATCACACCGGGTACTTGCCTCGTTTGGTCAAAGCCGGATTCAGGGGGGAGATTTGGGGCACGGCTCCTACGATGGATATTGCGGAAATCATTCTAAAGGACAGTGCTAAAATCCAAATGGAAAAAGCCAAGCACGCCCGCATCAAAGGATATTCAAAACATGACATCCCGAAACCGCTTTACGACCTGTCCGATGTGATGAAGACCACTCCCCTTTTCAGAGATAAACCCAATAACCAATGGTTGTCGCTTTCGGATAATATTCGGATTCGCTTCCGGTTAAACGGGCATATTTTGGGGTCGTGTTTTATAGAACTCGATGTGGATGGAAAGCGTTTGGTTTTTTCCGGAGACATTGGTCAGGAGGAAGATTTTTTATTGCCTGCTCCAAATTGCCCTCAAAAAGCAGATTATCTTTTTATAGAAAGTACCTACGGAGATCGCCTGCATCCCCAGGAAGATCTGGAAGAAAAATTGCTGTCCATCATGGATGCCACTTTCTCTAAAGGCGGTTCTCTTTTTGTACCGAGTTTTGCCGTAGAACGCACTCAGGTTTTGATGTACCTGATGTGGCAGATGAAAAAACAAGGCAAATTGCCGAATGTACCTATATATATGGATAGCCCGATGGGGAGTGATGTGCTGGGCGTATTCCAGCGATTTAATTCGTATTTAAAATTATCAAATGCAGAATGTTACGAGATGTGTCAGGCCATTCATCTGGTAGAATCTGTGGAGGAAACCTATCGCATTATCCATGATTCTGCTCCTAAAATTGTCATTGCCGGATCGGGCATGTTGTCCGGTGGCCGCATCCTCGATTATATGGCGACTTACCTGAGCAAACCGGAAACCACCATTTTGCTGGCGGGGTTTCAGGCAGAAGGAACCAGGGGGCGGCAACTGTTGGAAGGTGCGCATGAATTAAAATTTTTCGGACATTACTTTCCTGTTCGTGCCAGGGTAGAACAAATCAAAACCCTTTCCGCACACGCCGATCAAACCGGATTGCTAAAATGGTTGAGTCATTTGGAAAATTGTCCCCGACGGGTTTTCATCACGCATGGCGAACCTCATGCCGCCGATGCCCTCCGAGTAAAACTCAAAGATTGTTTTGGGTGGAATTGTACTATTCCGGAATTGTATCAAATTGAAAC
>JAHDCK010000350.1 GCA_020629915.1 Saprospiraceae bacterium | reverse complement strand
TCCTTCGCCAGCTCTTCCCCATTTATCTTTATAATCAAAGGGAATACAAAAAAAATTAATTTTAAACAACTATTGAATGCCGATACTTTGGTGAAAATACATGCGGGTTGTAATCTGGTCGCGACCACAATAATTTTTTAATCTTGTCAGATGTCATTTTACAAGTCCCATTTTGTCATATCCACTAAAATCAAACTTTTATCAGAAAAGTCTCCATTGCTAAGAGCAAAACCTTCGTTGAGGACTTCAATCGGAATTAGGTTAAAGGGGGCGATTTCCATATTTAGAGGTCGCCATTCCCCGGTGAGGATATCTATATTGGAAGTTGTATTGGAAAAGGAAGTCACTAATAAATATTTTATATGACTGGACCTAATGTTTTCAAGGCTTTTTATAATTTGAGGAATGGAAAGGTGAACAAAGCAATCCCGGCAGAGCAATAAATCTGATTGAGGTAGTTTATCTTTAATGATATCAAGTTGTTCAAATTTGATAGAATCAGTTTCGTAAAGTTCTTTGTTTTTATTTATAAGTTCTTCAACAATATCTCCGCCGGTATAATTGATTTTACTTAAATCCAATTCCTGCATCCAGTGAAAATCTCCACAAGGTAAATCCAACAGGGTTTTAATGTTGTATTGTTTTATAATGCGTTGGATCTCCTTCCTGATCACTGTCGTAGTTTCTTTGGAGCTTCCACCACCGGATTCATTTCCGGGTTTTCCCCATACCCTTTTTTTATAAATATATTGAAAAACTTCTTCTGTGGACATGGCGGAAATAAGATCCTTGTACTGTTTTATTTTATATTTTTTATAAAGATTTTTTAAGGGAGCAGGCGCATATTTGAAAAGTATTTTTTTCATGTTTTTTTGAATATTTCTATGAAAAATTTCTCGCGCCTGTCACTGCCTTCCCGATGATTAAATTTTTGTGATCTTTACTACTTTTATTTGATTTTCTATTTGAATATGTAAAAAATAAATACCTGAATTTATCGTGTTTAAATCAATATATGAATCATTTTGAATATTTTCAATTAAAATACATTCCTTTCCATTTATATCAAAAACTTTAAGAGACTCGATGGGCATAATAGTTTTAATTTGAAGGCCATCAGCCGTAGGATTGGGGAAGTATTCTAATTCCAAATCATCCACATTTTGAATATTGACTAAGGCGGGGTTTTGGAATATTTTCACCTGTCCCTTTTCTTCATATCCCCAGGCCCCAACGGCAAGAATATCTCCATTAGCATTGAGGTTGACACTTGAACCAAAAATGTCACTGGGAGCATCACCCTGAATTGGTGCGCCGGTGGGGTTCCAGGAAGTGCCCGACCATTCAAAAACAGTGACGTTTCCATTCGAGAAAAAAATAGGCGCACCAACGGCAAGGATATTTCCACTAGCATTCAAATCCAACGCATCCCCAAATCCATTGCCCGAGGGATTTCCCACCAAAGTCGATCCTCTTTGGTTCCAATCCGTTCCATCCCACTCAAATACAAAAGCCTCACAGGAATCATTTTGAGTTAAAACATCTGTGCCCGGAGCACCTACGGCCAGCACATTTCCCTGGCCATTCAAGGCAACCGCTCGCCCAAATTCATCCGCCACTCTTTTTCCGCTAAGCCGTTCGCCCAATTGATTCCACGTACTGCCATTCCATGCAAAAACCTCGACATAACCTTCCTGATTATCTCCAAAGCCTAAATTGCCAATCGCTCCAACAGCAACTATATCCCCAGCCTCATTCATACTTATAGAAAAACCCAATTCGTCAAAAGCCTCCCCATAAATGTCATCACCCATTTGAGCCCAGTCATTTCCATCCCATTCATAAACCCGGAAATGCCCGCCGTTTGGATTTACATTATCATTACTGGAACCGCCGATGGCCAAACGATTTCCGTCTGCGCTAAAACTCAGGGAGACACCAAACCAATCAAGGAAAAAAGCAGGGTTGCCTTCCCCTTCTATATCGTTGCCGCGCTGATTCCAGGCTGAACCATCCCAGTCGTAAACCCGAACAAGTCCGGAGGGCAAACCAAGCGAGTTATCGGCGATGAGAGAGGTGACGGCAATCGTATTTCCACTAGCATCTATACTGACCGTATGTCCGCATTGCTGATCGGGGCCATTCCCATCAATATCCGCTCCGCGTTGGTTCCAGGCTGTTCCATCCCATTCAAAAACCTGGGCATTGCCAGCAAAGTCACCAGCCTCGTTATTTTGCCAGTCTCCTACGATGAGTACATCCCCGGCAGCATTTAAATCAGTAGCCCATCCAAAATATTTTCCCTGGGGATCTTCCCCTTCCAGATTGCTTCCGATTTGGTTCCATTGAGCTTGGAGAAAGAATGGCGTAGCAAAATAAATTAGAATAAAATTTATTAGAAATTTCATGATAAGATAATTGGTAAGATAAAATTATAATGGTTTGTTTTGCAAATATAAAAAGTATTATCAGAAATGCGTTTGGAAATCTAGTTGGCTTTTTTTCAATTTTTCAAGTTATATTTGTAGGAGTAGCAGGGCAGTTGCATTTAAAAATATTCAATTTCATTTATCAAAACCTTCACTACTGACGCTTTGGTCAGTACAAGTGCGTTTCGGATTTAACAAATGACATTTTTGAATTTAAATGCGATTAATCTGGCAGTAATAGGGTTGTTTTATATAATTGTAAAAAATATAATTAAAAAAATCATGGGGAAGATAAAATACTTTGCCGCTTATATTATTCCGCTCTTTGGAATTATCTCCTTTAGCACCACCGGAATTTTAGCTTATTCCGGATTGATTTTTTTGTACGTGCTAGTACCCATTATTGAGGAGATCGTTCCGCCGAATCGGTACAACCTCGAAGCAACTGAAAAGGAATTGGCCAAAGATGATTTTATATATGATTTGATTCTTTATTTAATGGTTCCTGTTCATGTTTTTGTAATATATTATTTTTTAATTACAATTTCAGAGCCCGGACTCGCCATTTCGGATATCATTGCACGGGTGTTGATGATGGGAACGATACTTGGCGTCATCGGTATCAATGTCGGGCATGAATTGGGACACAAAACCCGAAATGTCGTTAAGCAAATCATGGCACAAATTCTACTGACGACTTCCCTTCAAAATCATTTTGTGCCCTATCACAACGGCGGTCATCACAAGGACATCGGAACCCCGGCGGATTTGACTTCTGCGGAAAAAGGCGATAATTTTTATTTCTTTGCGCTGCGATCTCAGATTGGCGGTTACTTCAAAACCTGGGGACTGGAAGCAAAGCGGTTAAAAGCCGAAGGAAAAAATCCCAATTGGAATCCGATGATTCTTTATACGATTTTGCCCGTTGCATTATTGGGTTTGATATATTATTTTTTTGGTTTTTATGTAGCTGCTTGTTATTTTGTAGCAGCGGTTTATGGCATTGCTATTTTAGAATCCCAAAATTATTTTGCGCATTACGGCCTCCGCCGAAAGAAGCAACCCAATGGCCGATACGAAAGAGTCAATGCCAAACATTCCTGGAATTCGGATCACATCATTGGTCGGGTTTTGTTGTTTGAACTCACCCGGCATTCGGATCACCATCACATCGGTGGGAAGGCATACCAAGTCCTCGACTCCAAGGAGGAAAGCCCGATGTTGCCCTACGGTTATCCGGCGATGTTGATGTTATCTTTTTTGCCGTTTTTGTTTCGTCCGGTGATGCAGAAGCAGTTAGAAAGGTATGGGGTGGAGTAGGGGGGAGTATTATTGAATATGATGTTTTAAATATATTTTATAATTAAAACAATCTAATCTAATCTTCTTCTTCTACAAAAACCCATTTCACCCGGCCAACTTCGCCGGTACTCAACTGTACTTTTATGCCATGTGGATGGTTGGGAGATTTAGTTAATATCCGTTTGACAAAACCTTCTGTCAGTTCGCCGCTTCGCTGATGTTGTTTTTGTACAATCTCTACCGTATCTCCAATTTTTATATGTTTTCTTTTTCTTCCGTCTAATTTTGTATCCATTGATTTTCGTTTTAAAGCCACAAGATAATACGAGCAATTGCTAAAACAAAAAAGGCCGCTTCACAACGAAGCAGCCTCTTAGTTTTTTGGACTTTGCAGAAAAAATATTAAAAATCAAATTGCTTGCAATCTTCCGCCCATTTTTGATTAAGCGTTGTACCGTAAGATTTGAAACAAGTGTTTATACCATCGGGCACCTTTTTCTCAAAAGTGGTTCTCCAGGGTTCCCACACTAAACCCGTTTTCCCTTCTCCCTTTACCACAACATTTTTGGCACCGAAATCGAGATGGAAATGGTGCGTTTCCCCTAAAGCCAAATTGCCACTCTCCAAAACTTTCTTTTCAGGACCAAAATCGTAAGTCACCGTATATCGCGACACATACCCCGCTTCATTGAAAACTTTGATCCACTGGTATTGAAGCACCTGAATGCCATGAACCTGAACTTCTGCAATAGATAAAATAACGGGTTTATCAGATTTCCTTACAATTTTTAAATACCGACCAATCGTTTTACCATTACCTCCTACTCCAATATAATTTTTGGAAACCAGATCATTGTATCTGACGGTTAGTATCTTTTGCCCTTTAGCTGCGGGACTGTCAGATAAATAAACTTCTATATTATCAAATCGTTCCTGACAGCAATCCGTCCTGTTAAATATATATACTTCAGAAATATCAAAAGTTCCACCCAAATCTATTTCCAACCAGGGGTTCATTTCTTTTTTTGTATGTGTAACAGAACCCGAAGACCATTTACCGTCCGTATTGTCATCAACGGCCTTGTCAGCTGTACCATTACCATAAGTGGAAGACTGAGTTGCTTTTTTCCCGACAGCGTGATTGCTTTGAGCGTAGGAAAAATTGAAGGCCATCAAGGCGATCAAAAATGAGAAAATTATTTGCTTTTTCATGGTTTTAATTACTTTGATATTATATTAAAAATAAAATTTTATTATTTCACTAAATTGATATTCCAAAAGGCATTACCATCAAT
>JAHDCK010000349.1 GCA_020629915.1 Saprospiraceae bacterium | reverse complement strand
AAATCAAAAACTCATTTCAAATTAAATTTAACATTATTATGTCCAGTTACTTATTAAAGAATCATTTCACTTTATTTACTAATGCCAATTTTTTCTCTCCAATTGCCAATCGGGTAATATTAGAAATTCCCCAACCTTTTAGGTCCGCAAAGATTTTCCAATCTGAATCTTTTCCAGGAGTAAATTTATAAAGTTCACTTCCTTTGCCGCAAACAATCGTTCCATCCTTCATCAATATATAATCCTGACTTCCTTCCGGCATTTGGATGATTAAATAGATTTGCAGTTTATCGGGATCTAATTTTTTTAATAAATGTTTCCCAGCTTTCTTTTGGGTAAAATATAATAACCCTTTGTCATCCGTTTGAAAACATCGGCCAATGTGATCCAGAACTTTGGTTGTACGTTGCGTGCGCACATCACCAATGCGAAGGCTGTGTAAAGTATCCGTTTCCAGAGTAAATAAAGCGACTTTGTCCTTGGAAAGCCAGGCATGATATCCTACATTTTTTAAGTTGACAAAGAGGGAGCTGCCACGGTGACTTTGGCTAAGCGGGTACTTCCAAAGACGCTGAGCACCGCCTTCCGTATCCACCCGGATGACAGAAAAATGCAATCCATCCAACATAGGCGTAGGAGAGTATTCTGCTTCAGGGGTATGCGTAATTCTGGATTTTTCTTTTCTTAACACATTGAAGGTGTAAATATCTGTGTTTTTGTCATTTTCCCCCTGAACAGTTGCCCATAGAGCGTTTCCACTGAAACGAGGCTGGTTGTTGTACCCTTTCACATTATCTCCGGAAAGGAACATGGGAGATTCTAACCTAAATCCTTTATCGGTTTGTTCAAAATCAAAAACATAGATATGAGTAATGGGCATTTGAGCAAGCAGCCCAAACGAAGGAATGAAAAAAAGAAAAAATAAGATAAATTTGTAATACATTATCTTTCAGTTTGGTGGACAGTAAAATGTTGTAAGCAACTAGTCAATTTTAATCGCCGAATATACCAAATCGTCGTGCCATGAAACCCTCAGGTGTTCCACCCGACACGAGCAACCAGCATGCTTTTTATGCGGTTAAATTTGACTACTTGCTTAATTGGGCTTGAATAAATAAACATTATTACGAGAAGTTTCTTATGAAGAACAAATTATAATTTTTAAAATAGACAAGGCATTTTCCGAAAGGCGTAGCCGGAGCTACAGTTGAGAGAATTAATGCAGGATTTTTTTAAAATTACAGTTTGGACATAATCAATTTCTCTTGATAATGTTTAATGTAGGAATTTTTTTTTGGATGGAAAAAGATTTTTAGATTTTTGGGAGGAAGTAACTGCCTTCTTGTTTGTAATATTGTGATTTTTTTTATTTAAATTAAAATTTTATTAAAATCGAAAACAGAATCGCCATTGTAACCGGAGCCAGTCGATTAAAAGGAATTGGCAGAGCTATTTGTCTGGAACTAGCCCGTCGAAAAATAGATATATTTTTTACGTATTGGACGCATTATGATAATGAAATGCCCTGGAAAATTCGCCGGGAGGAACCCGAACAAATTAAAAAAGAAATTTTGGCACAAGGAGTTCGCTGTGCTGTTATGGAATTGGATTTGACTCAAAAGGGGAGTATTTTGACCTTGCTGGATGCCGTGAAACAAGAGTTGGGAATCCCTTCCATTTTAATTAATAACGCAACACATAGTAAAAGAACTAGTATAGATGATTTTGATGTGAATGAGTTGGACAAGCACTACGAACTGAATATAAGAGCAACGACTGAATTAATTATAGAATTTATTAGAATATTTAAAAATAAAAATGGAGGTAGAATTGTGAACCTCACCTCTGGTCAATCCCTGGGAGAAATGCCCGAAGAAATTGCCTACGCCATGACTAAGGGGGCCATCGAAACCCTCACTCAAACCATCTCTCAGCAAATTGCCGCAAGGGGAATCACGATCAATGCCGTCAATCCCGGCCCTACGGATACGGGATGGATGACTAAAGTATTGGAAAAAGAATTATTGGAAAGATTTCCAATGAAGAGGATTGGCCAGCCCAAAGATTGCGCTCAGTTGATCGGATTTCTTTGTAGTCCTGACGCTGCATGGGTGACTGGACAAATTATCCATTCCGAAGGTGGATTTATCAGAAGTTGATTGTTAAACAAATTCTGAAATCAAACCCCCAATCACAATACTCGTAATCAACCAATACAAAAAGTGGAAAATAATATATTTATTAGATTTGTTATCAAGAATTCCGTGAATAGCAATAAAGGGCAATGCAAAGACAAAAGCATTTATCGCTCCGTGAAAAACTCCATGTCCCAAACTCCGGTGTTTATCGCCGTACTTCCCCAGAAAATCATCTACCACTTGTTGGGCTTCTGTGCTTCCTTTCATTATATCCGTAAAAAATAACTCATAAAACCCCATCTGATGGATGACAATATTGATATAACCATACACCAAAGTAAAGGAGAGAAAAAATAGGATAAGTATTTTAAAAATGCTAAGATTTTGAATGGGAGGCATTTCAACGCCCGACCAATGAAGCACCGGAGATTTGGGATGATACCAGAAATAGCCAATCATCAGGGGAACAAAAGCAATGAGAAAAAATGCCGGGTAATTTAAATTCATAGGGAGATAGTTTTTTGCTAAGTAATAAACATTATCATGCTACTGGACAAGAAGCACTTTTTGTACATAAATGGATTTCGGATTAGGCGCAACCATATCCGAAATCCATCAACAGAGATTTTTTAACCTGTGTTAAAGCGGTTAAAACCCCGATGATTCTATCGGAACAAACCCGTTACGAGTATTTCGGCGTAGGTTGCAAATCCCTAAACTCATAGGGATAAACCTTCACCAGCCTTTTTATATTTGCTCCATGGACAGTACTGTATAAAATAATAACTTAAAATTTCCTCATCAAAATCCATAACTTAGAGCATGCTCTTATTTTTTTCATTCCCAACCGCCATTTCTATGGATTTGTTCAAAAAAAATGCACTGTAATTTTTTACAGTGCATTTTAGATAGAATTATTTTATATTTAAATCTTTACAATTTTGTGGGAGTCCAAAAGCTGATTGTTTTTATCCCTAATTAAAATAAATTAAACCCCATTTGGCAATTCAGATAAATTCTCTTCGTTTTCATTTCCACTCAAAACCACCTGACCTTTTCGATTGATGATTTGGTAAAATGACCATTGCCCCGCTCCGTCAATTCGGATTTTATCCTGAGTCGGATTAGGGGCAACAACAAGGGGAGATTTTTTTAAACTAACTTCCTCAATATCACTGTAAGAGTAACGGCCATCCACATCCACTTGTTTGAGCCGGTAATAATTTTTTGAGTTAGGATTATTATCTATATAAAAATAATCTTTTTTTATTTGGCTATCCTCACCAGTCAAAATTTCAGTAGAAATTGTTGTCCAGATTTTTCCATCCTCTGAGCGTTCTACCAAAAAATAAGCACTATTGGTTTCAGACAAAGTCGTCCAGTTTAACTCCACTGTATTGCTTCTTTGAGCCGCATCGAATGAGGATAACTCAACCGGCAAGGTATTGATAATTGTCCAGACTTCATATTCTACCAACAATTCCACCTTACCACCTAATCCCGGACCCATTGTAGCCCGACCATCAGATCCTCCGCCATCACAACTTCCGGTTCTGGCCAAAGAAAGGTTTTGATTAGATTCAAAATCAACAGTAAAGGTGCTTCCGTCTTCTGCCAAACTTGCAAGTACATCAATGCACTCCGTATAACCCGTGCCAAAGGAAGCGGTGTTGGTTCCACCTGGAAAGTACCAGGAATTGACGGAACTTTGGAAGCTGCCACAACCTGCACTATGCAAATTATTATCCGTCAGATAATAATTGTTTCCAGCACCGGCATCCGGCGTATTCGTCAATTGCTGGACGATGCTCTCGTTGATTTTTGTGCCATCTGCTAAAGCTCCATAAGCTCCGCTAACAGTAATTTTTAAGTCGTAAGTAGCGGTAATTTCCCAGGAAGAAGTTCCACCTCCATCCCCACCAATAACCGTAAAACGCAACTCATCAGCTCCGGCTCCCGTTCCATCCCCAACACCATCATCCCGGAAATTGAGCTTGGCAGATTTGGGCAGCCATACGGTTCCGGATGTTGCTCCATTTGACACATCCGAATCAGGGAAGAGATTATTCCAATTCGTCAGCGTCAATCGTCGGGTTTCAGAGGTCGCACTGGGCCAGTTGGCTCCGGTTGCTGTGCCACCTACTCCAGGGTTGCAGGGAACCGCCAGACCAACCAAGCCATTATCAGCTGTTCCCAAATCTCCAAAAACCTGGGACATCAGGAAATTGGCTCCGGGTGTGCCTAAGGTAGTAGTCGGTGTGGTGGCACATTGGATATTCCAACCAAAAGAAGTATCATTTCCCCCACAGGAGGTAGCACATCCACCCCCACAGGAAGATGGAGAACAATCCACTGAATTATCTCCACTCGCTCCTCCGGTAAAGTAAGGTCCATCTGAATAATTTAAACATCCCTGAGATTGCCAGGTATAATTAGTTGCCGGGGTTGCCGTAGGTTGTGCCTGGGTAGAACCAGAAAATAAAAAGATAATTAAAAAAGAAAGGTGTGTAATTGTATTCGTTTTCATAGGTGTTTTGTTTATATTATAAAATATAAAATAATTATTGGTTTGCAGGAATGGAATTATGGGGAAGCTGGAATAAATAATTTCTGCTTTAGCTGAGTAACGGCAAAATATATAGGTTATTTTTTAATCGTTACTTAAGCAAGTAATCAATTTTAATCGACGAATATACCAAATCGTCGTGCCCTGAAACCGTCAGGTGGAACACCTGACACAAGCAACCAGCATGCTTTTTATGCGGTTTAATTTAACTACTTGCTTAACCAAAAATAATAATTAATTTTAAAAGTGTGATAAAATACTCCGGTAAAAAGTAGTGCTGGTGTCAAGTCAAGTCGTGACTGCAAGTCGCGACTTGACTATGATATGTATTGAGGTCGC
>JAHDCK010000348.1 GCA_020629915.1 Saprospiraceae bacterium | reverse complement strand
CCTGACGGTTTCAGGGCAATCATCTTTTTTGACCAAATGAAATCATTTAGAGCCAATTTCAAAAAAAAAATTCAAAACCAAAAATCCTAATTTTAAATGAAAGCCAAAATATTATTTATTGTACTCTTGGTGACAACCGGGTTATCCTGTGCCCAAATGTTTAATGCTACCGTAATGCCTAACCAATGTAAACGATGCGAACTGGTCAATAACAACAATGGTCGGGTACTTTGGAAAAAAGAAGGTTGCGGAGGAGAAAATACCTACATTTTAAGAGATTGTAAGATCGAAGCCTATGATCAAAGCCGAAGCGGAGCCGGAAAAATAGGCGATTTACAATGCAAATGTGAAACCTGGCGACAAGACCCGGAGAAAAAATAACACAAAAATGATACTTCCCCCGGTATTTTATCCCTGGGAAATTCTAAATTTAACCCACAACTAAAAACAGCACTATGAAAAACCATACCCTATTAACTTTTCTGCTGCTCATCCCTTTCCTGCTCAGTGCCCAGTATGGAACACCTCCGGTCGGCGGTGCCATGGGCATCGGGATGGGTTACACCGGTGTGACCAACCAAAATGTGTTCAGCTCCCTGACCAATCAGGCAGGACTGGCTTTTGTCTCCAATTTTAGCGCAGCCGTCCAGGCCGAGCAGCGATTTTTACTTTCCGAAACAAATATCGTGACTGCCGCTGCCGCCATTCCACTGAAAAAAGCAGGTAGTTTTGGCGCAAATTTGAATTACTATGGTTACGATTCTTACAATGAAATGCGTATTGGACTCGGCTATGCCCGGCAGCTTGTAGAAAACTGGTCGCTTGGTGCTCAGTTCAATTATTTTAATATTTCTATTCCGGAATACGGGAACAGAGCCATCTATACTTTTGAATTGGGTGTGCAGGCACTCCTGATTGAAAAACTGGTCATTGGAGCGCATATCTTTAGTCCGATTCGGGTGGAAATTACGGAACTGGATAGAATGCCAACCATTTTCTCCTTTGGTGGATCGTACCGCTTTTCGGAGAAATTTTTCCTGGCGATGGAGTTGGAGCAGGACACGGATTTTGCGACCAATTTTAAAACCGGGCTGGAATACCGCATTGCCAAACCCATTTCCGTCCGGGCCGGAATCCAAACTCAACCCGTCCTCAATACTTTTGGAATTGGTATTCATTTGAATAAAATTCAAATTGATTTGGCGACGACTTATCACCAAACCCTTGGATTCACTCCGGGTGTTTCCGTTGCTTATGGTCTTTAATTTCCTGGAATAAACCAACAAAAAGAATGAGATATTTATATATACTAATCTTTTCCTTGTTTTCTTTTTCTGTTTTTTGTCAGGTGGATTCTCTTCGGGTCGGAGATGAAAGCCCGGATGACATCGTGGAAGATTTTGTGAATAACCTGGATGACGAATCTGAATTTGAATATAATGATATATTTGAAAGTTTAAATTATTTAAAAAAGAAACCAGTAAATCTTAACAAAGCAACGATAAATCAACTCAATCCTTTTATAGAATTAGGCGTTCTAACCCAATTACAAGCACAATCCATTTTGGATCACCGGGAAGTCTCCGGGGATTTTTTATCCACGTATGAATTGCAGGCCGTTGACGGAATGGATATTGAAACTATTAATAGAATATTACCTTATGTAAAAATGGGTGGCGACACCTATGACTTTAATGTACCGCTTTTAAAAATGCTCGTCAAGGGAAGAAATGAAGTTTACATAGGATTACATCGTATATTAGAAGAACAAAAAGGATATACGCCCCTGGAGGAAGGCTCTACGGCTCAACGCTATCTAGGCGATCCCAATCGCTTCTACGCCCGCTTTCGGCACACCTACGAAAATCGTCTGAGCTATGGATTTACGATGGAGAAAGATGCGGGGGAAGAATTTTTTGAAGGGAGTAATTCCCAGGGATTTGATTTTTATTCGGCGCATTTTTTCATGAAGGATATCAATAGCTGGCTCAAGGAGTTTGCGCTTGGAGACTACCAACTCAATATGGGTCAGGGATTGATTCACTACAATGGTTTTTCCGGCAACAAATCCGCTTTCGTCATGGGGATGAAACGAAGCTCCAGAGCCATCAAACCACACAAGTCGCTAAGCGAAATTTTATTCCTGCGAGGCGGAGCCGTCACCCTCACCCCTGCTAAGTTTTTGGAAGTGACCCTGTTTGGTTCCAGCAGAAAACTGGACGGAAACGCTCAATTCGCTGATACGCTGGATACTGAAGTGGCTCAGGTTTCCAGCATCAACTTTTCCGGGCTACATCGAACCCCCAATGAAGTTGAAGACGAGGGAGCAGTCACGGAAACTATCGCTGGTGCAATGGTAAAATACAAATATAAAAATGGACATATAGGTTTAAACGGCCGTTATCAACAGTATGATGCGCCCCTGGTAAAAAATAACGATCCCTATAATATATTTTTTCCGGATTCATTGAATCCTGTTCACGCAAGCCTGGATTATTCTCATATATTTCAAAATTTTAATTTCTTTGGAGAATTTGCTACGGATGACCGAGGAAATTTTGCTTCGGTCAACGGAGTTTTGATGGGGTTGGATCGGATGGTGGATGTTTCTCTTGTGCACAGACATTATGAAAGAGGATATGTTTCCAGTTATTCCGCTGCTTTTGCAGAGACTTCCCAGGGCAGCAATGAAACCGGATTATTTTTGGGTGTTGATGTCAAGCCAAGTTACAACTGGCAATTTACCTTTTATGCAGATACCTGGCGACATCCCTGGCTGCGGTTTACCGTGGATGCTCCGTCAAGAGGCTCCGAATACTTGGCGCGTTTGAGTTATAAAAGAAAACGAGATATGATCGTTTATCTCCAATATAGAAATGAACTCAAGGAACACAATGCGCCAGGGAATGAAACCAAAGCAGACTATACGGTCAATCGCAGCCGGCAGCAGTTTCGTGTTTTTGTAGAAAAAAGAGTCACTAAGCGTATTAAGTTGAGAAACCGTTTTGAAATGGCCTTGTACGACAATGGCGTTGACCCGGAAATGTCAAAAGGATATATGATTTTGCAGGATGTGATTTTCCAGCCATTGCTATTTCCGCTGCATTTTACCACGAGGTTTGCTTTGTTTAAAACAGATAACTACGACTCCCGTATTTACGCTTACGAAAATGATATATTATTAAATTTCTCTATTCCTGCTTACTACAATCACGGAACCCGATTCTATATCAATCTTCGATATCGGGGTATTCGGAATATGGTGGCGGAGTTGCGGTACGAACAAACGCATTATTTTAATCGCGAAACTTTTGGTTCGAGTTTGGATGAAATAGATGGCCCTAGTCGTTCGAGGATAAAGGCACAGATTAAGTATCAGTTTTAAATAGATAATGCAAATTGCATATAATGAAAAAATTAATATTCCTATTAATACTACTGGTTCCTTTTGAAATTTTGCAGGCACAAATTGAAGGCGATAATATATTTCAAACCGATCAAATCATTACCATCGAATTAAACTTTTCCCAGCCTGGATATTGGGATAGTCTCGTACTCAACTATGAGACCCAAACCTATATGCAAGCGGACTTGGTTTTAACAGATTTGACAGGAACCTATACTTTTAATGATGTGGGTGTTCGGCTTAAAGGTAACTCAAGTTATAGTCATCCCAATGATAAAAAATCATTTAAAATTGATTTCAATAAATATGTAAGTGGTCAAAATTATGATGGATTAAAGAAATTAAACTTTAGTAATGGCTTTAAAGATCCTTCCTGTATGCGGGAAAAAATCTTCTTTGATGTTTGTCGGGATGCCGGAGTTCCTGCTCCAAGGGCCAATTTTGCTAATGTCTATTTTAATGGAGTCTTAAAGGGATTTTTTACTGTTATTGAGCAGATTGATGATCAGTTTTTGGATTGGGCAATTTTGGATGATGATGGCAATCTGCTCAAGGCTGGTGATAATTTTGGTGGAGGCGGACCCGGCGGAGGTGGTGGCGATAGTGAGGCGGATCTAAACTATTACGGTACTGCTCAATCGCTCTATGAAGCCCGATATGAATTAAAAACCAATGAGGATCTCAACGACTGGTCGGATTTTATAGATCTAATAGATTTTATAAATAACAGCTCAGATGTTGATTTTGAAACCGATCTGGAAAGCCATTTAGATGTTTATAATTTTATTCGTTCGGCAGCTCTGGATAATCTCTTTAGTAATTTGGATAGCTATACAGGGTCGGCTCGTAATTTTTACCTCTATCACAATCTGACTTCTAATCAGTGGGAATGGATCAAATGGGATGGTAATGAAAGTTTTGGTTCCTATGGAGGCGGAGGCCCGGGCGGAGGAATGGACATGACTACCCTACCCGTAAATTACCTGGATAATAATCGTCCTTTACTCGAAAGAATATTTAATAACACAACGCTATATAATCAATATTTAAAAGAAGTATGTCTATTAAACGAACAGTTTTTCAATCCGGATTTTCTACATCCAAAAATTGATGGATTCAAAACCCTCATTCAAAATTCTGTTTATGCCGATAATAATAAAATGTATTCGAATCAAAATTTTGATGATAATATTGAAAATAATATTACTGCCGGAGGTGGCCCCGGAGGTGGTGGCGTGACCTATGGATTAAAATCTTTCGTATCTTCTAAAAACACATTTATGAACAATACGTTAGATTGTTCTTTGCTTACTACTACTCAGGATCCCTTTCTCCAACCCATACTTGTTTCTCCAAACCCAACCCATTGTTTCACAAAAATAAGGTGGGATGGAACCCCTGATTTTCTGACGGTAATCAACTCTCTGGGGCAAGTGGTTTTTCAGGAAAATCTCACTGGGAAGACAGAAGCAACATTGGATTTTTCAGGCTTAGATTCCGGATTTTATCAATTGCTTATTCATTACAACACTGCTATTTCTACTAATAAAATTATTGTTTTTTAGTAGGCTGTAATATTAGACTCTTCAAAGGTTCGAGTTTGGATGAAATAGATGGCCCTAGTCGTTCGAGGATAAAGGCACAGA
>JAHDCK010000347.1 GCA_020629915.1 Saprospiraceae bacterium | reverse complement strand
CAAAAATTCATTTCAAATTAAATATAATATTGTTGCGTCCAGTTACTTATATTTTATAATTGAATACCTAAAAGGCAATGTCAATGACATAGACCTGAAGGAAGCAAAACCCTCAGGAGCCTATTGCTTCCGTATTGAAAGTCATTGTCTTCATATAAATTTTATTCCTATTATAAAAATCCTGCTTCCACAATTATATCTCCCCTTATTTCAGGGTTCTTTAAAAATGCAATGCTCGTTTATCCGTAGCATCTAATGCGGCTTCCTTGACCGCTTCGGTGTACGTGGGATGTGCGTGGCTCATACGGGAAATATCCTCAGCAGATGCCCGGAATTCCATAGCGACGACCGCCTCAGCAATAATATCTGCCACCCTCGGCCCTACCATGTGCACGCCCAGCACTTCATCCGTATTTTTATCCGCCAGAATTTTTACCATGCCTTCAATGTCCATCGAAGCACGGGCACGCCCAAGGGCGCGCATTGGGAATTTTCCGACCTTGTACTCAATGCCTTTTTCCTTGAGTTGCTCCTCCGTTTGTCCGACAGCAGCGACTTCCGGCCAGGTGTAAACCACGCCAGGAATTAAATTATAATTTATATGAGGTTTTTGTCCGGCCATCGTTTCCGCTACAAAAACTCCTTCTTCCTCGGCCTTGTGCGCCAACATCATTCCCTTGATGACATCACCAATAGCATAGATGCCCGGGACGTTCGTTTGGAGGTGTGCATCCACTTCAATACGACCGCGATCATCCGTTTTTATCCCGACGTTTTCAAGGCCGAGTTTGTCCGTATAAGCATACCGGCCGATGGCCACCAGGCAGTAATCTGCCTTGATGGTCAATTCATCTTCCGTATCTCTTTTCTTGTATTTTACAGTGACGCTGCGGCTGGTTCCTTTCACTTCCGTAACTGCGTGCTTAAGATGGAATTTTACGCCTAGTTTTTTCAGGGAGCGCATCAGTTCCTTGCCACAATCTTTATCCATTCCGGCGAGGATGCGATCCATGTATTCTACCACTTCAATTTCCGTTCCGAGACGGGCATAGACAGAGCCTAGTTCCAGACCAATAACTCCCCCACCGATGATCACCATACGCTTGGGAATTTTTGTGATATTTAATGCTTCCGTAGAAGTTATAACACGTTTTTTATCATAATTAAAAGCCGCAGGTGTTATGGGTTTTGATCCGGTGGCGATGATCGTTTTATCTGTTTCGATGACTTGGGTAGAACCATCATTCATGGCAATGGAAATATTATTTTTATCTTTAAAAGAACCATGTCCATAAAAAACATCTATTTTATTTTTTTTCATTAGAAATTTTACGCCATCACAAGTTTGGCTGACCACATCGTCCTTTCTTTTGATCATTTGCGGCATATTGGCCTTTAGATCTTTGATGTCAATACCGTGGGTAGAAAATTTTTCTTTGGCGATATGAAAATGCTCTGAAGAATCCAGTAATGCTTTGGATGGAATACAACCTACATTCAGGCAAGTACCTCCAAGAGTATTGTATTTTTCAATGATAGCTGTTTTCATGCCTAGTTGAGCGCAGCGAATAGCAGCGACGTATCCTCCGGGGCCAGAGCCAATGACAGTAACATCGTATTTCATTGTATGTATTTTTTTGCTTTTTTATTTTATAAAACGTTCTGCAAAAGTAACAACCTAATTGGAAAAAAGTTAGTAGAGCCAAAAAAATTCTCAGGCTTCGTTTCCCTTTACAATTCATGTTTTTTATCGCAGGTACTCCTTCAAATCTTCCAGAGGCACCACCACTTCCGGCAATCCCGTCTTGGCGATAGCATAACCAGAAAGCTCGCCCTGGTGCATCAAAAAGAAATGTATATGATTTTGGCTCAAAGCCCAATATTGGTAAGGGACCAAATCCTTTGTTAAGTCTTCTTCCTGATACGGCGTGAACCCAAGTAACTCTTCATTCTCTTCCAAAATTATTTTTGAAAGTACTTTTGGAATGTCTACATTTTCTTTGAATATATTTTCCAAATATACTTGTTTTTCATTTTCAAAATCATAAGTAAATGTAAATATATGCGCCTTGAGTTCTGCAATATCAGGAATCTCCACAAAAATCGTATCTAGTAAACTATAATATTTTTTATCCTTTCTCATTACTTTATATTGATCACTCCGTGCTTTCATCCAATCCATACTTATCGCTTCTCCATCTCCAGAATAAAATTCTAACATATTTGTAAAATTTCCAGCCACTGCTTTTTTGACAGAAGCATTAAAGGAAAATTTCACCATTTTATCCGGATACTGAATCATCTGTGGATAGGCTTGCTGCAATTTAAACATTGATCGCTTATTTTTATTCACATAAACATCATTAATATATCTTGGATTTGGTGTTATTTTTCCATTGATGATTTCATCGTATTGATAATTTTCTTCAAAGGGAACTAAGCCTTTTCCTCCACCTATATCGGGTTTATACTTTCCTTTTACCTTTGCTTTCATTATGGGGTCCGCTGACCAGAAACCCTCAAATTCTGCATATTCATTTTCATTATATTTTATTTTAAACGTATATTTATTTCCATTAAACACTCCCGTAAAATTTCGTTCATCAGCTGCTTGCTCTGGATCAATAAATGGTTCTTCCACTGAGAAAGAGGTATAACTTTTTCCAACTAAAATATTTCCCTTTTTTTCTAATACTAACAACTCCTGGGAGGCATTAGAATATTGAGCTGTTGGCCCGGTAAACATTCTGGTTTCGGTTTCGGTCGTTGGAGCCGGGGCGTTCATGGGTTCGTTACAGGCAAGGTATAAGCCAAAAACAACTATCTCTAGTATGAGTATCTTATATATTAATTTCATAGTATTATTAGTTTAAGACTATGAAAGCTATTTGTTTGTTGAAGTTTTTTAACTTCAACTATCCTCTGTTTTAAATTCATAATTTGCTTTTATATTTTAGTTTTTTATAATCTGTTTTTTTATATACAATATTTAAAATTATCAATTACCATATCCCGATAAGCTTATCGGGTAAAAATATCTACTCAACCTACTACTGCAAAAGTCAAAAAATATAAACTGCTTTGAAACTCAATTTTATGGTCTCTCATTTAACACCTTATTTTTGTTTTTTTCCGTATTTTTGAGTGATTTTTCAAAGATACAAATTGCTGTTTTTTAATTATAAAAATTTTTATAAAATAAATTATAATAAAATATAAAATGCCCGACCAAAAAATAGATCTAGAATACAATAAAAATGAAGATGCCATCAAACTGGAAATTTCCAGGATGAACCGACTCCTGCAACAAATCTACCTCGGTGGCGGACAGAAAAAACTGGATAAACAAAAAGCAAAAGGCAAACTCACCGCCCGGGAACGCATACAGCATCTCATCGATCCCGACAGCGATTTTTTGGAACTGGGCGCTTTTGCCGGATATGAAATGTACGAAGAATACGGTGGTTGCCCGGCTGGTGGTGTGGTGATGGGCATTGGTTATGTGAGCGGAAGACAATGCATGATCGTTGCCAATGATGCGAGTGTAAAGGCCGGAGCCTGGTTCCCGATTACCGGGAAAAAAAATCTGCGTGCTCAGGAAATTGCCATCGAAAATCGCTTGCCGATAATTTACCTCGTGGATAGCGCCGGGGTTTTTCTTCCTATGCAGGATGAAATTTTTCCGGACAAGGAACACTTCGGGCGGATGTTTCGCAACAATGCCGTGATGTCCTCCATGGGTATTCCACAGATTGCGGCCATCATGGGAAGCTGCGTGGCCGGAGGTGCTTACCTGCCTATCATGTCAGACGAGGCATTGATCGTGGACAAAACCGGATCGATTTTTCTGGCGGGGCCTTACCTTGTCAAAGCGGCCATCGGTGAAACGGTGGACAAAGAAACGCTGGGCGGCGCGACGACCCAATCTGAAATTTCCGGGGTGACGGATTATAAAATGCCGGATGATGAAACCTGCCTGAAAACCATCCGCGACCTTGTGGATAAATTTGGGACATTTGAAAATGCGGGATTCAGTCGGGAAGAACCCAAACCGCCTGCAAAAGACCCGGAAGAAATTCCCGGCCTCTTCCCTATCAACCGGGCGAAGCCTTACGACACGATGGATATTATCGAGCGACTGGTAGACGAATCGAAAATAACATTATATAAAGAAGGTTATGGTCAAACGATTATTTGCGGATATGCCCGCATTGATGGTTGGGCAGTCGGCATCGTAGCGAATAGTCGTAAGGTCGTAAAAAATAAGAAAGGTGAAATGCAATTTGGCGGTGTCATTTACTCCGACTCTGCGGATAAGGCGGCGCGTTTTATTATGAATTGTAACCAGAAAAAAATCCCGCTCGTGTTCCTGCACGACGTGACGGGTTTTATGGTGGGCAAACGCTCGGAACACGGCGGCATCATCAAGGACGGTGCGAAAATGGTAAGTGCAGTTTCTAATTCTACGGTGCCGAAATTTAGTATCGTGATGGGAAATTCCTACGGAGCTGGAAATTATGCCATGTGTGGCAAGGCGTATGATCCGAGATTGATCGTGGCCTGGCCGACAGCTAAAATCGCCGTGATGGGTGGCGCGCAGGCGGCTAAAGTTTTGCTGCAAATCCAAACGGCTTCCATGAAAGCCAAGGGGAAAGAAGTTTCCGAAGAAGCAGAAAAAGAATTATACGAAAAAATAAAAAATCGCTACGATAAGCAAACGACTCCTTACTATGCTGCGGCCCGGCTTTGGGTAGATGCCATCATTGATCCGCAGGAAACCCGGAAGGTCATTTCAATGGGAATCGAAGCAGCGAATAATGCGCCAGTGGCGAAATTTAATCCGGGGGTGATACAGACGTAGTCATATATTAAGAAATGTTTTAATATAATTTTTATTTGCATTTATAAAAGAAAAGGGTTATTTTAGAGGAAAGAAAAATCAACCCTGCTATGAAACGATATTTTACTTATTCCTTTTTAGCCTTAATTATTTCTCTTTTTTCTATATCTAAAACTACTGCCTGTACTTGTATAATTGAGCCCTATTTTTGCGTTGGTGCTTTACAGAGC
>JAHDCK010000346.1 GCA_020629915.1 Saprospiraceae bacterium | reverse complement strand
CCGGAACCGGATTATTTTGTCATGGGCGCAGCTTGCTTTACCTATGGAACGGATGAGGACGTATTTTATATTGAAGCTAATAATATTCGATTTCCTTTGTTTTTAGCATTCCTGCTTCGCCAAACTTCCCTCTTTCAATTGAATGAAATTTTAAATTTCTATTCTGATAAAATAGGGGATAAGTTTCTTGCGCTGCTAGGCGGAATTTTATTGGAATACGGGATATTGTTTTCCGAAAATCAGAAAATATTTTTGGGAAATTGGGAGCCACAACCAAAGACAAAAGTCAATGACAAAAGTGCTGAAATTCCTCTAAAGGTTAATTCGGCCTCTCCTCAGATTATTGATAAAAAAGGACTTGCCATTCAAGAGGGTTATGTAGATTTAATTTATGTGAATTTAAAGAATTTTTTTGCAAAAGAAGATCAATTGCTACTTGAGAAATTATTAAAAAAAGAACCTGTTGAACAAACCATTGTTTTCCAATCTAATGCCAATCGATTGGTCTTTTTCTTTTCTCAATTATATGAAAAAAATATTATTCTGGATTCTATCGGAGAAATAAAGCAGTGGCTCCGAAACCATTTTTTATATCGAAATCCAAGAACTGGTAAGGCGCATCCCATCTCTAAAGAAACACTAGATAAGGTTTTCGCCGGTCATTCTCCCACTAAGAAAATGCGAATTGATATTTCGGCAATCCTGGCTGAAAAAAACTAAAAAACCAATACTATATTGATACCATTTTAATCCGCAGGACTGAAATAGTCTTGATTTTGCATGGTTTTCCTTGTGAGTTTTGTGGTGATAATTCATTCATAATCAATTAAATAGTTATTACCATGTTTGACATTTCAAAATTTCCTGACAAGGTTAAAATTGAAGTTACAAGAGAAGATTTGATTGCTTTTGCTGAAACGCTTAGAGGCGATTCCGACGCACAAACCGAAAAAAAAGATCGCAAATTTATTAAAATTGATGAAGCAGCAGATTTGTTGAATCTGTCCAAAGCTACTGTTTATCAACTGACTTCCAAAAAGCAAATTCCTTTTTACAAATTAAATAATCGCTTATATTTTAAGGCAGAGGAGTTGTTGGAATGGATGGAGGCGGGTAAGCAGGAGGTTGAACCGGACACGGATGAAGAAGTCGAGGATTTGATTGAAGATCTTCGGAATCGTCGTAATAATTTTAAGTAAATCAAATTAATTTTTTTTTATTATGATTTGCTTGAAAGAAAATGTGAAAGGGGTTTGGAGAAGGACTACTGAAGCTGAAGTATTGAGTGAAAAAATTCCAATAACTGAACCCTTTTCCAAGGCTTTAAAATCGACGTTGCCACTGTTTGGTTTTGATAAACCCGTTGGAGAGAAAAGTAATCGCCAGCAATATCCAACGCATTATGTGATTTTGGAACTGGATGCGACTGCTTTCCAAAAAAGGAAAATTAAAGAAGGATGTGCCCGGACCTATTTTATGGTGCGGGGTTTCTTCTGGAAGTGGTTTACATTGCTGAAGCATCAAAGCGATTTGCCGTATTACTGGATGTATGTTACACCCTCTACCTGTGGGTTGCGCTTTGTTTTAAAACTGGATAAATCTGTAAAAAATGAAGAGGAATACAAATATGTTATTCGGCAATTTTTACTGAATCTTTACTACCGTTCCAATGGAAGTATAAACCCGGATCATTTTGATATTCTGGTTAATCAGGCTTGGTTTGTACCAACTTTTGAGTTGCTATTTGATGCCCGAAATGCTGTTTTTTCTATTAGAAATTTTAAAATAGAAAAACCTAATTCTTCTAAACCGCTTTCCATCCGGTGTGAAAATAAACGGATTTTACCAGGCAGGACTTTCTCAAAAGCAGAGGAGTGGACCCAGCAAAAATTCACTTATATACATGGACAAAGAAACAAATATGTGCATTATTTGGCTTGTCATCTGAATCGTTTTGGCGTGCTGGAATCTGAAGCTTTGACCTATATTTTGAGTCGGTATGACCTGGAAGAAAAGGAAATTTATCGAACCGTAAAAAGTGCTTATCGAAACAATCCGCAAGACTTCGAAAAATACAATAAAAAATAAAGAATACATGAATTTATCCTATAAAGTGCCTCATTTTCCGGTGGAAGTTTTTCCAGGGGACTTTAGAAATTTTGTGGTTGATGTGGCCAGAACAATGAGTTGTCCAACCGACTTTCCGGGAGTATTTGGTTTGGCGGTGATGTCGGGTGGAATCGGGACTGCCAGGGCCGTTGAGATTAAGGAAAACTGGACAGAGTTGCCTATCCTTTTTACAGGTGTGGTAGCTCCTCCGGCTTCCAAAAAATCTCCTGCTTTTAGTTTGGCTATGAAACCCATTTTTGAAATTCAACACCAATTAAAAAAAGTATATGATAATGAAATGATCGACTTTAATGAGGAGGTCGTACTGGCAGGAAATCCGAAGCATCATAATATTACAAGACCTTCAATGAGGAGAAATTATATTAATGATTTTACATTTGAAGCATTGGCTAAAATTTTAAAATACAATCCAAAAGGTATTTTGATGGGAATGGATGAGTTGGCTGGTTGGGTGAAATCAATGGATCAATATAGAAGCGGAAAAGGATCAGATAAAGAGAAGTGGTTGTCCATTTGGTCAGGTAGTCCGATTATTGCGGATCGGGCCTCCTGGGATGAACCCGTAATTATTCCCCGCACTTTTGTTTCGGTGACGGGAGGGATTCAGCCGGATCGGATTAGTTTACTGAATAGCAAGGAGCAGGATGGTTTTTTCTCCAGGTTGTTGCTGGTCTATCCGGAGCCCGTTCGGGATGAGTGGACAGAGGAAGTTGTTTCTAAACAGGTAATGGAAAAATATATTACCAGATATAATACATTATTTGAGTTGTCTTCTGAATATGATTTAGAAAAAGGTCATCGCCCTAAAGTTCTGCCATTTACGCCAAAAGCCAGGGAGTATTTTATCCATTTCTTTTATACCAATTTAGGGGATGTGGAAAGGGAGTTTCACCCCATCTTAAAAGCTACTTTTAAAAAGATGGAAGCCTATGCTGCAAGGTTTGCCTTAATAATTCAATTGCTTTTTGATGCAGACAGTTCAGAAATTCATGAAAATTCTATGGAAGGAGGCGTTGTCCTTGCAGAGTATTTTAAGGCGCATGCAAGAAAAATATATGCGTTATTGCAAAATGAAAAAGTAGATGGTCGCATTCATCATGCTTTGGAAAGGATTAAATCCAGAGGTGGGGAGATCTCTCTTCGGGATTGTTACACGGCCAAGGTAGCCGGGTGCAAGAACAAGACTGCTGCCTGGACTCTGTTTAAAGATTTGGAGCGAAAGGGGTTTGGGAAAATCCGGGAATTAAAACCGCCTACCGGAGGAAGACCCAAAGTGATTTTTTCTATTTCAAGGAATTCTTAAAAGGAGAGAAATTATATTCGGTAGTTCTTTATAATGGAATGACCCTAATTTTTGAAAATTCCGGAGTACAATTGCAGATTTCTTTAGGAATGTTTATATTGAAATAAAAAAATCATGAAAGCTCATAAGCTTCCTAAATTTTCTTTAGAAGAATATATCCAGCATGAAATCCAAACTAAGCAAAAACATGAATTTCATGACGGAGCTTTGTTTGCATTAGCAGGAGGTTCTCTGGAACACGCTTTATTGGTTGGGAATATTTATGCCGAGTTGAGAAACGGTTTGAAAGCTAAAAACTCGAATTGTAAACCGATTACCAGCGAAGCAAAACTTCATATAAAAAAGGAAAACAAATATTTATATCCTGATTGTATGGTGGTTTGTGGTGAAATTGAAAAGTCAGAAGACCATAAAGAAGCACTTTGTAATCCTATGTTAATTGTAGAAGTTTTATCCAAATCTACCTCGGAATATGATCGGGGCGATAAGTTTTACTTTTACCGACAAATTCCTTCTTTGAGAGAATATGTTTTAATTGAACAAAGCCGCTATGTAGTCGAGGTTTTTTATAAGAAATCTAAAAATAGCTTATGGAGCATTTCCAGATATGAAGGATTGGCTGAAAATGTAAAGTTGCAATCTTTAGGAATAGAGGTGAATATGAAGGATTTGTATTTTGATATAAAATTGGATGGGTAAGCCTTTCCAATATTTCTATTTGCTGCAATCAGCAATCGACGTTTTCCATCCCTCAGCCCGCTAAAATTGTAGAATCTCAAAATATATTTTATCTGCAAAACGGATAAAAAAAAGCTGCAATCGAATCCAGTATTTTCGATTGCAGCTTTTTAGTTTTCCCTTTTGATAGTTTTAAGTCTTTATGCTGTCAGGGTTTTAAGTAGAAAAACCCGATTGCCGATTGCTGAACCGGAAAGGTTGGACTGGAATCCATTTTCGGTTGTTTATTTCTTGTTGCAGCCAGCCGTTGGATGTGGGCTGATTTAATTGCAGCTGGGTTTTGGGTGGGGAAGGAGCAGACAATTGTTTTTCAAATTGCTTTTGGGATTTTTCAAGACGACCAATGGCCCACTTCATACCAACGATCAATCCAGCTAGGATTAGGAATTTGAAAATTGCTGGCAACTTATTTTTAGAATTCGGAACAAAACCATTTTGTCCAAGTTGGGGAATTTGATTCATGATTGTATAATTTTTATATAATTTTCATTAATAAAATAATAGCCAAAATCATAGCAGAAAAAGATATTGCCTTTTTTCGTATCCGCAGAAGTAAAGTGTGTTATGTGATTGAGTTGGAATCCCTCTTCTTTCAATTCTGCTAAGGCTACTTCTTCGTCAAGGTATTGTTGTAATAAAATTCTGTTTCTCCATAGAATTTGATTCAGGCTTGCAGTAATACTTTTGACATATTGATTTTGCCAATCTGATTCTCTGGCTTTTCTGTTGTTTGCCCTGTTTTTACATTTTGCCTGACAGTAAAATTGATTCAACCGACGAGCCTCAAAGTATTGACCACACTCCCGGCAATTTTTGTGGTATAATGAAGATGTTTTCATAAATAGATATTTGTGAGATCCGCATTAATTCGTTTAAATGCGGATTAATTCAAATAATTAGTGATTTAATGTGTATTTAAATCATTTCGC
>JAHDCK010000345.1 GCA_020629915.1 Saprospiraceae bacterium | reverse complement strand
ACTGAATTTTTCAAGACTTGCAGTTTCCATTACCACGGGATTTGTCTAAGAACCATACTTCTTTGATGATTTGGTTGGAAGCGAAAGCCGAAGGAAATTGAAGAAGCGACAGCGACTGAAATTTTCAAGGGTTACAGCTTCCATCACCAACCAAATTGTCAAAGAACTAAATCAATGATGCGCTTTCTCGGCTGCTTCTACCGGCATTCCGTTTTTCTCTTTATAATCCTTGATAGCACTTTTGATCGCATCTTCTGCCAATACAGAGCAGTGGATTTTTACCGGAGGTAAAGCCAGTTCTTCCACAATGTCCATATTGTCAATGCCCATGGCTTCATCAATAGATTTTCCTTTTAGCCACTCCGTAGCCAGAGAAGAAGAAGCAATTGCAGAACCGCAACCAAATGTTTTGAACTTGGCATCCTGGATTTTCCCATCATCATCTACCTCAATTTGCAGACGCATCACGTCCCCACACTCAGGCGCACCAACGAGACCTGTTCCTACATTTTTAGAATTTTTATCCAATGTTCCCACGTTGCGTGGATTTTTAAAATGTTCTAAAACTTTATCTGAATATGCCATTTTAAATATTTTTTATATTTATAAAATCAATTTGTCTTGCAGTTTTCAATCTGCTTTATTTACAGTGCAGGCTAAAGCCTGCGATACATTTTTAGTGTTCCGTCCATTCTACGGCATCCAAATCCACTCCATCCTTATACATCTCCCAAATCGGACTCAAATCCCGCATGTGGTTCACGCCTTTGCTCACCATCTCAAATGCAAAATCAATATCCTCCTCTTTGGTAAAACGCCCCAAGCTGAAACGGATAGAAGAATGAGCCAGGTCATCTCCTAAGCCTAACGCTTTCAATACGTAAGAAGGTTCCAGAGAAGCAGAAGTACAAGCCGAACCGGAAGAAACCGCAATGTTTTGATTGAAAGTCATCATCAGACCTTCGCCTTCTACGTGCTTGAACGATACATTTGTTACGTGTGGCATCCGGTGATTGGTATTTCCATTCACGTAAACCTCTTCAAGTGCTTCCTTGAATTTATTTTCCAATTTATCTCTTAATGCGGACAAACGCAAGGCTTCTTCCGCCATTTCATTTTTAGCAATCTCCGCTGCCTTTCCGAATCCGACAATAGCCGGAACATTCAACGTCCCCGAACGCATACCACGCTCGTGACCACCACCATCCATTTGAGCCGTTACTTTTACACGCGGAGCTTTTCTATTTACAAATAAAGCCCCAACTCCTTTAGGTCCGTACATTTTATGGCCAGTAAATGCCATTAGGTGAACGCCTGTTTCCTTTGGGTTCACAGGAATTTTTCCAACTGCTTGCGTCGCATCACTCATAAAGAGGACACCATGCTTGGCACAAATTTCTCCGATTTCTTTCATCGGTTGAATCACACCTGTTTCGTTATTCGCCCACATGATAGAAACCAAAATCGTATTCTTTTTGATGGAAGCTTCTAATTGCGCTAAATCTACCAGGCCATCCGGCTGCACTTCGAGGTAAGTCACCTCCGCACCTCTCTTTTCAATATTTTTACAGGCATCCAAAACGGCTTTGTGTTCCGTCGTCAAAGTAATGACGTGATTGCCTTTTCTGGCATACATTTCAAATACACCTTTGATAGCAAGATTGTCAGCTTCTGTAGCTCCTGAGGTAAAAATAATCTCCTTGGAATCTACGCTGATTAAATCTGCAATCTGCTGTCGGGCAATATCCACGGCGTCTTCTGCTTCCCATCCATACGGATGACTTCGGCTGGCTGCATTTCCGGGATGCTCATAAAAGTACGGCAACATAGCATCCACAACACGCGGATCAGTTGGTGTTGTAGAGTTATTATCTAAGTAAATTCTTCTTTTGCTCATATATTAATTGGATGTTTTATTTAGAATAATTCTAAATATAAAAAATGAAGTGCAAATATAACGCTTTTGGCCGGAAAAAGTTTGGGAAATTTTTTCTTTTTAGGAAGGGTTAACTCCGTTTTCCCATCGCCCGGTAAACCACATCGTGCATTCTAATGCGAATATCCTCCTTATTGAGTTTCCAATTCGTACTTTTAGGATAGGAACGGTTGGAAATAAAAATAAAAATGACATTGTGTTCGGGATCGGCCCAGGCACCAATTCCGGTAAACCCGGTATGGCCAAATGTACGCTTAGAAGCCAGGGAAGAAATATTTTGAGTGCGGGCCGGATCGGTTTCCAGCATATCAAATCCAATAGCCCGACGCGTACTGCGCTCGTATTTTTGTGTAAACTGCCGGATAGTCTCCGGTCGTAGAAAATGCTGCCCACCGTAGTATCCGTTATTCAGCAACATCTGATAAACAACAGCCAAATCCTCCGCATTGCCAAACAATCCGGCATGACCACTTACACCGCCCATCATTGCGCAGGCCATATCATGGACATTGCCTTTGACGGTTTCGTTTCTAAAGTAATTGTCTTTTTCTGAGGGTGGAATATTTGCTTTTGAATGTTTATCGCAAGGATTAAAGGTCAATGTTTTCAGTCCCAGTGGTTCGTAAAAATTCTTTTGAGTGTACGTCGCCAAATCTTGGCCCGTGAGATCTTTTATCATTTTGCCAAAGAGAATAAACCCTAAATCACTATACTTATATCCGGACTTTGTTCTCAAGTCTGAGTCCTTAATTTCCTGGTAAATTATTTTTACATAATTGCTGTCAATATATAAATTATCTGTCACTTTGACTGAAAATTTCCCTTTCTTTACTTTAGAATAATGCCGGGTACTCGGCCGCTTGCGTTTTCCCTTCGTCATGGTTTCTTTATAAAAAGGTATCCAGGATTTCAATTGGGCATGATGCGCCATGATGTCCCGTATTTTGAGTTGGCTTTTATTAGAACCTTTCAAAAAGGGAAGGTATTTGCTAAAGGGCTGATTGATGTCAATCTTTCCTTCTTCCTGCAATTTCATGATAGAAAGCGTCGTCGCAGCCACTTTAGTCACCGATGCCAAATCATAAATATCACTGGTCTTTACCGATCGTTTTTTTGCATACGTAAAATGTCCAAAGGCTTTGTTGTAAACAATTTTATTATCCTTCGCTACCAGCACCTGACAGCCCGGCGTGGCTTTGATAGAAATGGCTTCATTAGCTATCTCCTCAATCAAGGCCAAGGTATCCGCATTCATGCCTACGCTCTCTGGCAAATCATAGCGGATGCGTTGCAACATCGGCGTAACTACACCAGCTCCAAAATGGCTTTTCCGGGAAGCTGTCACTGGCAAATGCCCTTTCATTTTAATACAACCAAATAATCCCTCAGCCGTAGCACGCTGCGTCATATCCCAACTATTATAAGACACAACAATATTATTTATATTATCAAAATATTTGAGCGCATAAGGGTTTCCAAATAAAACTAATATAACTTTTGTCTCTGCACTAAGTTGATTGATAAAATTTCTGGCCGAGCTGCTCACTCCAAATTGCTTCCTCGAACTGCTGCTCATTCCATGCAAACTCACCACCACGACATCTTTATTTTTTAACTGACTCCTAAGTGCTTTGGATTGGGAAGCACTAATTTCCTTTCCGGTTTGGAGCGTATTGAGGGGCCCGTAATTGGATAATATTTTTTGAAATTCCGGGGCGGTTGTCCTGCCTATTGCTAACGCACCAATATTTATTTTATTTAAATTTTTAAAAGGTAAAATATTGTCATCATTGCGAACTACGGTAATGGCATTTTCCACCAAAACTCTTTTTAATTCCTTTCCTCTTTTGCTATTGAGTTCATTTTCCAGATTAGAAGTGGCGACCCGCTGGGGTTGATGCAAACCCAATTTGTATTTCGCATTTAATATTTTATTGACACTTATATCTAATTCTTCCTTGGACAATTTGCCCGATTCCAACGCTGCCTTGATGGCCTTGTAGGCTGCCGGAACATTCTGAGGCAACAACAAAATATCATTCCCGGCTTTCAGAGCCTTCACTTCTAATTGTCCTGCCTTGTGGTGCTTCGTCACACCTGCCATTTCCAGTCCATCGGTAAAAATCAATCCTTCAAATCCCATCCTCGTTTTCAACAAATCCCGAACCGTTTTGGAGGACAAAGTGGAAGGCGTGTTCAAGGCATTGTCAATAGCGGGAATAGCCAGGTGAGCCACCATCATACTTTGAATACCATGTTGCGCCAGTACCTTAAAGGGATACAACTCGATACTATCCAGGCGATTAAAATTGTGCTTGATAACCGGGAGGTCGTAATGCGAATCGGTATTAGTATCTCCGTGGCCGGGGAAATGCTTGGCGCAGGCCATCACCTTTCCATCCTGCATCCCCTTCATATACATATAACTTTTTGCTGTAACATTGTGTCGGTCTTCTCCGAAAGAACGCTCATTGATAACCGGATTGTCCGGGTTGTTATTGACATCGGCTACCGGTGCAAAATTGACATGGACGCCAAGGCGGCGACACTGCCGGGCTACCTCTTGCCCCATGTCATAAATCAGGCGATTGTCCTTAATTGCTCCGAGCATCAGCTGCTTGGGATAACTAATCGTTTGCTTGGGTAATCGCATCCCCAAACCCCATTCCGCATCCATGGCAATCATCAGCGGTCGCTTGGAAAGGGCTTGATATTTATTGGTAAGTTCCGCTTGTTTTTGAGGAGTGCCCTGAAAAAATAATAAGCCACCGACGTGGTACTCCCGGATTAGTTTTTCCACCTGGGCGATATGATCTGGCCCTTTATCCGAGTGCGCCCGTATCATAAAAAGCTGGCCAATTTTTTCATCCTGAGTCAATTGTTGGGCCACGCTGTCCACCCAAATTTTTTGTGCAAGATTTTCTTCTTTTTTTTCGGGTACAACTTTCGTTTCCATATTCTGGTTGGGAATGTAAACGATGGCTACAATTCCAATTACTAAAACAGCAAGTCTAATCATTTTCCACATATATTAAAAAAGAAGTGATTTTTCTAAAAAGAAACAAGAAGTCGTGCCAATATTTTAGACGCAAGAATTTCTCCTTGTAACTATTAGACTTGTTCTACTAGGCCAAATTCTGCTCCAAGTGGCAAAATTTTATCCTG
>JAHDCK010000344.1 GCA_020629915.1 Saprospiraceae bacterium | reverse complement strand
TCAGGTGTCCCACCTGACGGTTGCAGGGCACTTCGCTTTTTTATGAAAACTGAGGAATCAATTCCTTAGCTACTTTCTCCAAAATATCCGTGTTCTCCTTCGTAGGTTTTCCTTTCAGGAAGGACTGCAACACGTCGCCGTGGCTCTTGTCCATCGTCATCAGGAACATTTCCTCGAAGTCTTTAATTTTATTGGTTGGAACATCTCTCAACAAACCTTTTGTACCGAGGTAGATAATCGCTATTTGTTTTTCTACAGAGTACGGCGTGTATTGAGGTTGTTTTAGAATTTCCACATTACGCTTTCCTTTCTCGATAGTCGCCAACGTACCCGCATCCAGGTCAGAACCGAATTTGGCGAAAGCCTCTAACTCACGATACTGTGCCTGATCCAAACGAAGCGTACCCGCTACAGATTTCATCGCCTTCACCTGTGCCGAACCACCCACGCGAGATACCGAGATACCCACGTTAATCGCCGGACGAATACCTGCGTTAAACAGGTTGGACTCTAAGAATATCTGTCCGTCGGTGATGGAAATTACGTTTGTAGGAATATAAGCAGAAACGTCACCCGCCTGAGTTTCAATAATCGGCAATGCGGTCAAAGAACCACCACCTTTTACCAAACCAGAATTTTTAAGCGAATCCGGAAGGTCGTTCATGTTCTTTGCGATCTCATCACTATTGATGATCTTCGCTGCACGCTCCAACAAACGGGAGTGCAGGTAAAATACATCTCCAGGATAAGCTTCTCGCCCTGGAGGACGACGCAATAACAGAGATACCTCCCGATAGGCAACGGCCTGCTTGGATAAATCATCGTAAACGATCAATGCAGGTCGTCCGGTATCGCGGAAAAACTCTCCAATGGCAGCACCCGCAAATGGTGCGTAGAACTGCATTGGAGCAGGGTCAGCGGCTGAGGCAGAAACGATAACAGTGTAATCCATTGCTCCGTTTTCTTCTAATGTCTTGGCGACGTTGGCTACCGTAGAAGCCTTTTGTCCACAAGCGACATAGATACAGAACACAGGTTCTCCCTTATCGTAAAATTCTTTTTGGTTGATGATGGTATCAATAGCGATAGCCGTTTTACCGGTTTGGCGATCACCAATGATCAACTCCCGTTGTCCACGACCAATTGGTACCATAGAGTCAATCGCTTTAATTCCCGTTTGGAGTGGCTCGTTTACCGGCTGTCGGTAAATTACACCTGGTGCGATACGCTCGATAGGCATTTCGTAGGAAGTTCCGGAGATTGCTCCTTTACCGTCGATGGGTTGTCCGAGTGGATCGACAACGCGACCAATCATCCCTTCGCTTACATTGATAGAAGCGATACGCCCCGTACTTTTCACGGTAGAACCCTCCCGGATGCCGTCACCAGCACCGAGTAGTACCACCCCGATATTGTCCTCTTCGAGGTTCAAAACGATGGCTTTTACACCAGTTTCAAATTCAACCAACTCACCCGCACGGGCATTGGTCAATCCATAGATACGGGCAATACCATCTCCTACTTGTAGTACGGTTCCCACTTCTTCCAGAGAAGCAGCCGTAGAGAATCCGGAGATTTGTTGTTTCAGTATTGCTGATATTTCATCGGGCTTTACATCAACCATAATATTTCAAATTATATTTGTAAAATAATTATTTTAAAGAAAGTTAAATCTTTTTGGACTGGCGTAGGCTATGCCTACGCCAAAAAACATTTAGAGGTTTTTAACCTCTTTCACTACGTTAGGTCAAAGACCTACGTAGGCACAGCCTACGCCAGTCAGTTTAATTATTCGTCAGTTCCTTTTTAAAGTCTGCCAGTTTTCTTGCGACACTTGCATCATATAAGGTATCTCCCATTTTTATAACAAACCCTCCAATCAAAGAAGGATCAACTTCTTTTTTGATATCCAGATTGGCGTGTGTGACATTAGATTCTATCAGTTTGGTTTTGATAGAAGCCATCATGCTGTCGGATACGGGTGAGGCTGTTACAAGGGTTACACTTGAAATGCGTTTTTTAGAACGATACTGCTGAATGAAAGAATCGGCGATTTCAGGGAGGAATGCTTCCCGGCCTTTTCTAAGGATAATTTTAAAAAAGGAATTGGTCATCTCACTCACTTTCCCGCCAAAAATGGCATCTAGTGAACGTTGCTTAATATCCGCATTGATGATCGGGCTTTTCAGCATATTAGTAAAATCCTTGACCTTGCTCACCTCTCTAAAGCGAAGCATGTCATTGTGGATTTCCTCCAGCTTGCCTTGCTCCTGAGCGAGATCGATCAGGGATTTGGCGTAACGTCCGGCTATTCGGGTTGCAGACATAAATATTGCTTATAAATCCATAAATTTTATTTATAAATAAAATTTATGGAATGTTTTAAATTAATTTAATTTGATATCATTCACCAATGTACTGACAAAAGCTTCCTGTTCAGGATTTCCTTTCAGTTCTTTTTGAATGACTTTTTCTGCGATGGCGATGGCCATTGTTCCTGCCTGATTTTTAATATCGGCCAGGGCAGATTTTTTCTGATTATCGATTTCTACCTGAGCATCAGAGATAATTTTAGAAGCTCTTTCCTTCGCATCTTTTTCAGCATCGCTGATCATTTTAGTGCGAATGTCTTTTGCTTCTTTCAGCATTTTGCTTCGCTCTTCGCGAGCTTCCTGCAAGATGCTTTCGTTTTGTGCTTTGAGGTTAGACATTTCTTCACGAGCCTGCTTGGCAGAGGCGAGTGCTTCATCAATAGAACGCTCGCGTTCTTTCAAGGCATCCGCAATCGGTCTGAATGCAAATCTTCCAACCAAAAACCAGAATAAAAAGAAGATGATCGTCGTCCAGAACAACAGTCCCGGATCGGGCATAATCGGCCAAAACTTAGTTAGTAAAACCATGTTTTAATTATATGATTAACTTAGAATTAATTTTAAAATCAAAGGAAGAAACCGACAACCAACCGTTGCCGGGTTTCTTCAGTTTTGTCGAGGCGACACTTTCTCTTATCCAAGGATAAATACAGAAAGAATAATTGCAATCAAAGCTGCACCCTCTACAAGTGCTGCCATGATCAACATGTTACCTCTGATGTCTCCTGCTGCTTCAGGCTGGCGTGCGATACCTTCCATTGCTTTACCTCCAATCATTCCCAATCCAATTCCGGCACCGATTACTGCGAGTCCTGCTCCAACAGCTGTCATTGATCCGACCATAGTAATTAAAATTTAAAAATTATATTAAAAAAATACTATATACAATCCTAATGGTGATCATGCCCAGTATCTACGGCTGCTCCGATGTAGGAAGCAGAAAGTACCGCAAAGATATAGGCTTGTAAGAAGGCCACCAATAATTCTATCGCACTCATAAACAAACCAAGTGCAAAGGCTAAAACTCCTCCAATCATTGCTCCTGCTCCTCTACCCATTCCAGTTTCTACCCCAATATCCGCAAATACGAAAATCAACCCGATAAAACTCAGGATGATAATGTGTCCTGCCGTGATGTTGGCAAACAAACGAACTAAGAGCGTGAATGGCTTAAGGAATACCCCCAAAATCTCAATAGGCGTTAAAATTACTTTTACCCAGGCTGGCACTCCGGGCATCCAAAGGATGTGTTCCCAGTAGTGTCCTGTCCCGTTGATGTTAGTTATAATCAAGGTGAAAATCGCGAGTACGATAGTTACAGAAATACTACCTGAAACGTTTGGATTACCGATAAACGGAATCTGCCCTATTAAATTCAAAAATAAAATGAAAAAGAACAAGGCTGCGATGTAGGGTAAAAATTTCATATAGTGTTGCTCCCCGATAACCGGTTTGCAAATATCATCTCTAAGGAAAATGAAAACGGGTTCGAGCAAACGCTGCCAGAAAGTCTTCGGCCCTTGATTGTTCCATTTTTTGTAGGCGCGAGCCATGGAAAAGAAAACAAAACCGAGGAACAAAAAGGCGATCATCATCGTCGCCACATTTTTTGTGATAGAAAAATCGTAGTAGGAAGACATTCCACCACCGAGCATTCCACCATCCCAAATACTTCTGTTTTCAACCGTAAAATGTTCTCCATGTCCGTGATCATGGTCGTGACCATCATGGCTGTGGTCGTGACTATGGTCATGGCCTCCGGCTCCTGCCAGAGCAACATGGACTTTTTCTCCATGCCCTTCTAACTTGATATCCTGCACGCCCATTGGAAAACTCTTTTCTTTGACACGTTGGATCATGCCGTGATTCAGGACGTAGCGATCGATGGCTTTGGTTCCGGTCCCTTTTTCTTCTACCTCAAATTTGCTGGACATAAAAACAGACCAGTCGCCTGTTTCTCTATCGTACAAAATACAGGGAAGCGGGATATAGACGTTGCCGAAGAGGAACCAGTGATTGGCATCCGCAATGTGATGAAGAGCGGTTTCTGCTACATCAAATTTTCCATTGTTATCTCCGGCGACTGCCGTATTGAAAGTACCAAACCAACAAAGAAAAAGTATGAGAAAAATGCGCATATTTATTATATCGTTCATGCTCTGTTAGAGCCGTTTCGGAATTTGCTGCAAAGGTAGTGATTATTGCCTGACTATAAAAACTTCCTTTTCTTTTTTACTGTTTCTAATTAGAATAAATTAAAATTCACTTACAGTGAATTTTAAAACAAATTATAGGGTGGTTTACTATTTTTATAAATTTAAAATTGGCAAATTTCCCCACTATAAGAATTTGATTTTTTATTTAAAAAGAAAACTTCAAAAAATTACCTTTGCGCCCTAATCAAAACTCATTAATTATTGTTACTTTTACACTAAGTAAACAGTTTCTCATTTTATCTTGTTTTAAAATTTAATGTTATAAAATATGTCAAAAAAAATTGCTATCAACGGCTTTGGAAGAATCGGGCGACTTACGCTCAGAAATTTATTAGAAAAAAATGATTGTGAAGTAGTAGCCATCAATGATTTGACGGATAATAAAACCCTGGCTCATTTGTTTAAGTACGATTCAGCTCACGGAATTTTCCCGGGTGAAATTGGACATTCTGAGGAGACCATTTCTATCAACGGAAAAAGTATCCCTGCCTTTGCAGAGCGCGACCCTTCAAAATTACC
>JAHDCK010000012.1:1747-30258 GCA_020629915.1 Saprospiraceae bacterium | reverse complement strand
GGTTTTTAACCTCCCTTCCGTCAGCAAATTGCTCACCGCACCAACATCACCATGCCCTTTTTCTGTACAACCTCAAACCCCGGCTGCTGCAACCTAATCAGATAAGGATACATTCCTTTAGGTAAAATCCGTCCATCCCTCGTTCCATCCCAACCCAATTCAGGATCATTACTTTCAAATATGTTTTCTCCCCATCTATTAAAGACGACAAGATTGTAAGAAGCTGTTTCCCCAAAAAACAAAACAGGTTTAAAAATGCGATTCGCTCCCTCCGGCGCAATAGCATTCGGACAAACCATCCGAACTTGTTGTTCAATCCGAATGGTGTTAGAACGACTCTCCACCGGGCAGGAAGTGCCATCCGGAAATTCCAGTGTTCCTATGGCCATGATATAATAGCGGGCATTGGCCTCCGCAGGATTTCCAAAATTCACCGCTTCTGTAAAACTCGTTTCTCCTGCTTCAAAAACGCCTAGTAATTCTTCCGAACCATTTGGTAAAATTTTATATAAAGCATATTGATTTAAAGTTCCAAAAGGTAAATCAAAAGGCGTCCAACTCAAAAGATTTATGCCTTCTTCTCCGGACTGACCACTTAGAAAAATACTGCGCCCGATGTCCGAAATTACCTCATCCCCACACAGATCCGTTGTCGCAATTTGAAAACTCATTGGCTCGCCGGTTGCATTGATATTGTTTGTATAAAATTCATTTTCATTTAAGGGCAGGGCAGGATTGAGGTCAAAAGTTTCGGTGCTGTTGAGTTGAATTTGAGCAGCGGAAATTTCTGCATCATCATCCCACTTCCAGAAAATCTCCGCTTCGTTATTTGGATTTATAGTTATATTTTTAAAATAAATAAAATCCATCGGCGAAATAATATCCAGCGTCTCACAAATTTGATTAGACCAAACTTCCCGAAGCGTTCCGGCTTCTACCACTTTTATTCTAAAACAATATTCCTCTAAATCCGAATTCACCGGAAAAGAAAACTGAGTCGCATTTGCACTTAAAGTGTCTGCCAGCATTTCCGATGCACCGTTTACAGATAACCAAAGTTCCTGATGCTCAATCGTAAAACCCTCGTAAGGCAACCAACTCAAATCCACAGTCCGCCTGCAGGCATCTTGTGTAGCAGAAAGAAAAATGGTGCGATGAATCGTATTGCTAATCAAACTCTCATTCCCACATTGATCAATCGCACGGATAAGGTAAGCTTCCTGTCCTTGAGTTGGATTAGCGTTATTATGAATATAAAAATTAGTATTTTGTCCCAAAAGTGTATCCGCCGGGCTAAACCCATTGGCTTGTTGCCATTCCAAAATGTAAGCGTAAGTTTCTGGCGAAGGACTGGTCGTCCAGGTAATTTCTACCACATTGCCATCAACCGAAACGGTCTCCAACTGTGGAGCAATTGGCAACAGCGTATCTAAAGTATCCGAAGTAAGAGGCGTGCCACAAGTGCCAACGGATTGCATATAATAATATTTTATATTTCCACCTACGTTGATGTCGGTGTATTGCGTTTGATTGGTATTCGTGATGGTAGTAAGAAGCGTATAGGGTCCATTTAAATCATCTGAGCTATATATTTCAAATTCAGATATAACCCCGGAGCAAGGCGGAGGTAACTCCCATTCGAGCAACATATCTCCCGATTGCTGAGTAACGCAGATAAGATTGGGGGCAGGCATCTGCGCATAGCTACTTTTTATTATAAAACAAAATATAATTATAAAAACAATGCGCATGATTTAATATATAAAAATTATCCCACTACAATTTCATACATATCATCGCGGGTTAAATATTTTCCGGCCAACTCTTGTAGCATTGCAGGATGAATAGTTTTTATGGTATCCACAATGCCTTCCACATAGCCCTCTTCCAAATTATTATTCACCAATGTCTTGACCAGTTCAATAACATTAAACGGCCCGTCTAAAGAAGTCAGCATATTTCCCAACAGGTAATTCTGAACCATTTGCAGTTCTTCTCCCGGAACGGGTTCCTTTATCAAACGATCCATTTCGTGGTATATTTCCCTCTTGGCTGGCTCCACTACTTCTTTCGCAACTTCTGTGCCTATATAAAAATAACCATCGTGCGCCAGCATATCAAATGTAGAAAAAATATTATACGTAAAACCTTTATCTTCCCGGATATTTGTCATCAGCCTCGAACCAAAAAAACCGCCGAAAATACAATTTAAAACAAAAAAACCGGCAAAATCAGGATGCTTCCGATGGAATAATCTCCGCCCAATCCGGATGGCACTTTGAAGAGATTGCTCCTTGGGAAAAAACAGTTGTTGCTCCTCCTTGGGAGTAATAATCGCTTCCAGGCTTTTCCCATTTCCCTTTCGGGAAATTTGCCCCAGGTGCCGATTGATTCCTTTCCGAACGGCATCTGTAATTTTTCCACTTATAAAAATTTTACAATTATCCGTAGTGTAGTTTCTATTATAATGTTCTAATAAATCCTCCCTTGAAATGCTCCGGTAAGTTTCCTCCACGGAATTATACCCATAAGGGTGAATATTCCCATACAATGCCTCGGTCATCTCCCGAAAAGCCACTACTTCCGGTTTGGTCAAATCCACTTGAAGTCCCCGGCACCGATTGTTGATAGACAAATCAATTTCATCCTGGGGATAAACCGGATGAAAAATAACTTCAGCAAATAAGGGAAGTAAATTATCCAGATGTTTATGCAGGGAAAAAAGTGTAGTAGAGGCGCGATCCACATTGGAAGGCAATTGGAGCGTTCCGCCATAAAAATCAGTTTGCTCCGCAATCTCTGCAGAAGAAAAAGAATTCGTTCCTTCTTTGCGAAGGCTAGCAGAGATATGCGCAACGCCCTGTTTCTTCTCTCTAAAACGCCCGGCATCAAACTGCACTTCAATTTTTACGACATCTTGTGTGCCTAAATTGACTTCGTAAACCGGAATGCCATTGTCCAGATGAAAGGAGCGGAAGGGCGGCGTTTGAATACTTTTGATTTCCCGAAGGGGAGGAGCAACGGCTCGATTTAGCACCTCTTTGTATTTTTTCATTATTTATAAAATAAAGTCTAATTCAAGCGTATCTCATCGTCATTGCCATCAAAGAAGCGATATTCTACAACCTGATAATCTATATTGGAACGTAGTTTTATCCATCGCTTGTATTTTAAAAACCAATTATGCTGTGTATTGGGGAAACCTTGTTTTAAATAAGCCAGCACATAAGGATGTACGGCCAAAACCAATTTAGATGGTGGTTGAGAATTGATAATAAATTCCAAATCCCGTTGTATTTCATCCGTCAATAAAATAGCCGCATTAATTTTTCCTTCTCCTTTACAAGTCGGACAAGTTTCAGAGGTATCAATTTTTACCTCAGGGCGCACCCGCTGCCGGGTAATTTGCATCAGTCCAAATTTACTCAAAGGTAAAATCGTATGCTGTGCCCGATCATGTTTCATGAAATCCCGCATCTTGCGCACGAGTTCGCGCTTGTGTTCGGGGTTTTTCATATCTATAAAATCCACAATTATTAATCCTCCAATATCCCGAAGCCGAAGCTGACGCGCAATTTCCTTAGCCGATTCCAAATTGACATCTAAAACACTGGTATCCATTTTAGAATTAGTCATTTTATGCCCGCTATTGACATCAATGACGTGCATCGCTTCCGTATGCTCAATAACCAGATAGGCCCCACTGGACATCGTGGCTGTTTTCCCAAAGGAAGATTTGATTTGTCGGGTGACGCCATACACATCAAAGACGGGGCGATTGCCGCCGTAGTGCTGAACGATTTTCACTTTATCCTTAGCAATTTGCCCCATATAATCCCGAATGTTATAATATAATTCTTTATCATTTATAACAATGCGGTTAAAGGAATCATTCAAAATATCTCGCAGGATGCTGGATGTTTTATCCAGTTCACTCAATAATTTTAAGGGAGGATTGGACTTGCGTAATTGTTTATGTACCTGTTCCCATTTGCGCTGCAAACCGACGAGTTCCTCATGCAATTCTGCCACTCCTTTTCCCTCGGCAGCCGTGCGAATGATCATCCCGAAATTTTTGGGTTTGATACTTTCCGCTAGTACCTGAAGGCGTTTTCTTTCATCCGGATTTCCGAGCTTTTTAGAAACAGCAACGCTATCCGAAAATGGCGTTAAAACCATATAACGGCCCGGAAGATTGATTTCACAAGTAAGTCGGGGACCTTTTGTAGAAATAGGTTCTTTCAAAACCTGAACCAGAATGGGTTGCTTCTTTTGAAAAACCTTATCTATTTTCCCTGTTTTTATAATTTCGGGAGCGTATTTAAAATTATCCAGATGAGCAGGAGTATTTCCTTTAAGGGCACCATCCGTAAATTTTACGAGGGAGCGCACCTTTGGTCCGAGATCGGTGTAGTGAAGAAAGGCATCTTTTTTATAGCCAATATCTACAAATGCAGCATTGAGTCCGGGCATTAGCTTCCGAACCCGACCCAGAAAGATATCACCAACAGTAAAATTGCTGTTAGTTTTCTGGTAGTGTAATTCCACAAGTTTGTGATCTTCCAAAAGACCAATTTCCACCTCTGTAGGTGTGGAATTAATAATCAGTTCTTTTTCCAAAATTTTTGTTTTTTACGCAGGGGTAAATACGGAAAAAGCGTAAACACGAAAAGGATTGAGCGACTGATGTAAAGACACTAAAAAAGTGCATATCAGAAACTCAAAGAGTACCTGTTATTGGAATAAAGGTAGCAGGGCTGACTTTTATAAAAAATAAAGGTAGCGATTGAGGCAGGTGAAGTAATCGGAAAGTAAACTATCAAGGCAGGCGAGTGAATGGAGATCTATCTGCCGATTACTCGAAAAAAGACCTGCCTAATTATTTCTTCTTCTTATGGCGATTCTTGCGCAATCTTTTTTTGCGTTTGTGAGTCGCTATCTTATGACGTTTACGTTTTTTTCCACAAGGCATATTTGTCCTGTTTTAATTTTTTAATGAATTTAATATTTTTCTAATGTCTGTATTAACCACTTCGTTCTTGCTATTGTTCAGGCAAGCTTCGAAGTGTTCTATAGTTTTTTCCCGGTTGCCGGTTTCCAAATAAGCCTGAGCTATTAGAAAATGCGCATCGGGATCTTTATTATCAATTGCTAAAACAGCATTCAACCGTTCTATTGCTTTGTCATATTGGCCTGTTTGCATGGATAATCTTCCAAGGTTAAACAGGACTTTCGGGTTATTAGGATACTTTTTATCCAATTCTATCAATGATAAAACACCTTGCATCGGATTATTCTGAAGGGGAGCTTCAACATAGCACAAGGCTTTATTAATTTGATGCTCGACCTTATCCGGTTCCAATTCAATGGCTTTATCAAATGCAAAGATAGCTTTATTTCTGATACCGGTTTTCCATTCTTGATTTTTTAATCGTTGAAGGGCAATGGTATAAGTTGTTCCGGCTATTCCCCAGGCTTCTCCGGTCTTTTGCAATGCTGCAATTTGCTCTGCATAATATCCCGAAACTGCCGGAATCCCAAAAGCATACCACTTTCCGGAAATAGCTTTTAAGGCTTCAATTTTTGCAGTATCCGTCGTTACTGAATCTGCTACGGCTTCCAGCGCACCTAATTCTCCGGATTGCTCCGGCGAAAGTTGAAGGCGGGCATCTGCAATGTACTTACTAATATCCCCGCTGGTTCGGCTTTCTGCTGTCAAATCTCTGCTTTTTTCAATCTGTCCCCAGCCTTTAGATTTGGTGCGTCCACCAAAAAACAGCCCCAAAAACAGCAGGACGGCTCCGCCAATAACTGCGAACTGGAGCTTGCTCATAGATTATTGTGTTCCGTTTTGACCCATAGAATTTTCCTTCACCTGATCAATAAAATCCTTTGCAGGTTTAAAAGCAGGGATATGGTGTTCTGGTATTTCTATGGCAATATTCTTTTTTATATGTCGACCGATTTTTTTCGCCCGCTTCTTCCGAATGAAACTACCAAAACCTCTGATATACACATTTTCCCCTTCTATAAGAGAGTCCTTGACTTCTTTGAAGAAGGTTTCCAGCGTAACTAAGACATCGACTTTTGCTATTCCTGTTTTTTCAGATATTTTGGTAACTAAATCGGCTTTTCTCATTATACTAGTTTGATTTTTAATCAGTTATCTAAACCTCCTCTTTTCTGGTTGAGCGGCACAAATTTCTAAAAATTTAGAAAAAAAGAAAAAATTCCGGTTACAAATTTCATGGACACCCGGCCCGCTTGTTTTAAAAACGGGGTGCGAAGGTACTCGTTTTTTGCCCGAATTCATAATGCAACCCTGAATTAATCTCATTTTGATTCTACAATAATATTTTTTATATTAATAAAAATTTTAATTAAAACTTGCAGGATAAAACTTAATTTTGCAGGATGAAAAATCTGGTGGTTGATATTGGGAATACCCGAACTAAGGTTGTTGTTTTTTACAAGGGTGAAATCATTTCCAAAAAAGCATTTTTAAATACCGAGGTTGAAAAAATTGTTGGGACTCTTAAGAGGTGTGAGGTCGAAAACGGTATTTTATCTTCAACTATAGCAGAACATCATTTTGTGTCTGATTTTTTAAAGAAGCAACTTTCGAATTTCATTTTGTTAGATCACATAACGCCTGTTCCCATAAAAAATCATTATTCTACCCCTAAAACACTAGGAAAAGATCGATTGGCTGCTGTAGTAGGAGCCTGGGAGCAATTTCCGAAGCAAAATTCGTTGGTAATAGATGCAGGAACCTGCATTACCGTTGATGCCATTGATGAGCAAGGCCGATATTTCGGTGGAAGTATCCATCCCGGTATTGATATGCGCCTGGATGCCATGGAGTATTTTACCTCTAAACTTCCCCGACCCAAAAGAGACGCCGGTTTTGGACTTTGGGGAAGCACAACAATAACAGCACTAAGAGTCGGGGCACAGACAGGAGCAGTTGCAGAAATAGAAGAATTTATACGACAATACAACCAAAAGTATTCAACACTTAACACTATTATAACAGGAGGAGATGCGGATTTTTTTGTATCCAATCTTAAAAGTAAGATATTTGCACTCCCAGATTTGGTGCCTATGGGTTTAAATAAAATTTTATTATATAATGTCGAAAATGATAGTTAGAAATATTTTATTATTTTTATTAATAATAAGTGGAGGAGGTCAGGTAATGGGGCAGGTGGCTTCACAAAACGCTCCTTTCTCAAGATTTGGATTGGGAGAAATCAATTCTGTAGACTTTGCTGCTTCCGGGGCAACTGGTGGAATGTCTGCTACCTTCAATAGTCCTTTCCATTTAAATTTGGCCAATCCGGCCTCTTATGGGTTTCTGGGATTAACTGCTTTTGAAATCGGAGCCTTTGCTAATTACAGTCAATTGACTGATCGGGAAAATAATACGGCGAGTGCCTATAGTGGTAATTTGTCCTATTTCGCATTGGGTTTTCCATTGACAAATCCCATTTCCAAGCAAAACAGTACGATTAAATCACCGGTGGATTTTGGAATGGGAATTGGCCTTTTGCCATATAGCTCCATTGGATATGATTTGGAAACCAAGGGTGAATTGCCGGGTATCTCGGATATTACTTATGTGCATTCCGGACGGGGTGGGTTTTATAAGTTTAACTGGGGATTAGGAGCTCGCTACAAAAATTTATCGGCTGGTTTAAATCTGGCTTATCTGTTTGGAAAGGCAACTTTAAACCAAACAGGCACATTTGATGATTTAGAGTATTCCTTTCTTAATATTTTAACGGATGAATTTACACTGGGAGGATTGACCTGGAATGCCGGGGTTCAATATGATATTTTATTAAAAAAGGGAAAAGTGCAGGATTTAAAAGGAAAAAGAGACCAGACCAGGATAACGCTGGGACTATATGGCAACTCGTCTAAAGCAATCAATTTGAAATCTAATCGGGAAGAAATTCGATACAGTCCTTTTTATGGCGGGGAGGATACAATTCGTTCTGTCATCAATGAAGATGCTCGCCTTACCTTGCCTTCAGAAATCAGCGGAGGGATAAAAATTAGCCGTGATTTCCAATGGGACTTAGGGTTTAACTATACTTTAACCAATTGGAAGGAATACTTAAATCCGGCCAAGCCAGAGTCCCTTCAAAATGCTAGTCGGATCGCGCTGGGAGGCAGTTATACACCGGATTTCAGGGACTTTACGAGTTATGTCAATCGGGTTACTTATCGTGCCGGTTTCTTTTATGAGACCGATCCCAGAACTGTCAACGAAGAGCAAATTCAAGCTTATGGCATAAACTTTGGCTTTGGTTTACCGTTAAAATTATCGAAATTGACACCAGTGTCTTATTGCAATTTAAATTTTGAATTAGGGCAAATGGGCGTCACGGATGTATTAACCGACACCTACTTTAAAACAACTATTGGTTTTACCTTAAATGATAACACTTGGTTTTATAAACAAAAATTCAAATAATCATGACTACAACGAAAAGCTATCTAAAACACTTCACAATCTTAATGACAGCACTGTTTTTTACAGCTAATGTAAATGCACAGTGCGAAGGCTTTGATAATTATCCCGATGGTAAAGCACAGGCAATGGAAGATCATGTGGTCTACCGGGGCTTTGTAAAAGCAGAAGAGTACGACAAAGCATTTCCGCTTTGGGAAAAACTGTATAAACATTCTCCTTCTGGTCACGAATACCACTTTGTAGATGGGATAGAAATGTACCGGGATAAGTTTGAAAAAGCTACTGAAGATGCACAAAAAAAGGAAATTATCACCAAATTACGTGAAATCTATGCCGGACGCCGGGAGTGCTTTGGTGAAAAAGTGAGTAAGAAAACCGGAAGAAAACGAATCGGTTATTTTTATTCTCTGGAAGCAGCTGATTTATACTACATGGGTGCAGAAAACTCAGCTATTTTGGAAACCTATGACAAAGCTTTTGAGCTGGAAGGTGAAGGCATTGACTTTGATGCTATGGTTCCTTATACAGAACTATGGGTAGACCAATACATTGAAGAGGGAAATGGCTTAAAAAGATCTGGCCAAACGATGTCTGATGAATTCAAGGCAAAGGGGCGAGATAAGTACAATTATATGATAAAATTAGCGGATAAATTCCTTGCTGAAGCAGAGGATGAAGAATCTAAAACTTCTGCTAAGGAGGTTAAGGATTATGTACAAGGTAAGTTTTCAGAAGTAGATATTTGGATATTTGATTGTGCCTATTTCGTGGGTAAAATCAAAGGTGAGTATGAGGCTAATCCAGATGATAAAAATACGATTATGAAGGTTTATAATGATTTGAAAGGCTATGGTTGTACTACGGCTAATCCTTTTATGTCAAAATTGGAAACCAAATACAAAAGTATCGTTCGTGCAGAAAACGAGGCCGCTGTTGCTACAGCAAAGGCAAATAGTCCAATGTATCAGGCACAAACCGCTCAAAAGGCTGGAAATTTGCCAGAAGCCATTAATTGGTATCAGAAGGCAGCTAATGAAAAATCAGGCAGACAAAAAGCTGAAATTGAGTTTAGAATTGCCCGGATTTATCGGCAGCAAGGCAAGAAAAATGAAGCGAGAAAAATGCTTCGTCAGATTATGAGTACAGACCCAAGTTGGGGCGAGCCTTATCTGGAACTTGGGAAATTATATGCCGGTAGCGGTAGATCTTGCAAAGCATCTGATCCTTTCCTCGGATGGGCCGTCAGTTGGGTAGCTGTTGACCAGTTTCAGAAAGCGAAGAGCGTAGACCCAAGTTTAGCTGGAGAAGCAAATTCTTTGATAGGTAAATATTCTGCTTATTATCCACCTAAGGCAGAGGGTTTCATGCGAAAGCTAAAAGATGGACAGTCCTTCAAAGTAGGCTGTTGGATTGGAGAAACAACAACAGTGAGATTGAAGTAATTTTGTTTGTCTAATAAAATAAAAAACGGGAAGTCAAATGTTTGGCTTCCCGTTTTTTATTAGACATTAGTGCAAGTTTTTTAAAAGTACAGTTTGTTCAGGATTAATTTTTTGTAATAATGTTTAATATATAATTATTTTCTTAACAGCAGTTGAGCCAGTTGTGTCTTTCAGTTTTAAAAAATAAATCCCACTATCTAAATTATTAAAGTTAAAATATTTATATTTTAAAAAAGATCCTTCCTGAATTCTTTGACCTAAACTATTGAATAAATTATAAGTGTAAAATTTGTTGTCCGTGACCTCAACTGTAAATATTCCGGAGTTAGGATTGGGGACAATTTTAATTTCATTTAAAATATCAAATGAATGGATATTGACTACTCCACAATTGCGAATACCCGGTGAAGCAAAAATATCCAGTCCAAAAAGATCCCCAGAGAGATTATTGGATAAGGTCCAGCTTTGAAGTTCGGAGTTGTCGAGAAGCGGATCGCATAATTCCAGGGCATACCCATTTCCATCAGCTAGAGTATCCCAGGGTAAATCATCGTCATAGGTAAGGCTGTCAAGAATTAACCCATCCGAATTGGATAAAGCTATATGTTCCCCACCGTTATTTAGGCCACCGGAAGTCCATTGTGTGACATCAAAAGAAAAGAAATCCTCGAAGGCTGTTTTGTCTTCACAAATGACATACAAGCCGTTTGGCTGAATTTCTGCTTCCGGGAAAATTAATTCCACCCCACTTTGCATTTGTAAACCACCCAATCGAATTGAATTATTGCTTATGTTTAATATTTCAATAAAATCCAGTTCGTCATTTGGCCCAGGAGAATTATACATAATTTCTGTGATGACCAGACCATTGGAAGTATTGTTAAAAACAATGGGGAAAGAGGCGGGAGTGGACATAGCATTTCCTTCCATGTCTTCTATAGAAGAAACAGTTAGGGTTTTATAAATTCCATTTTCAAGAGGAACAGCGAGGTCGAGGGTTACTTCAGTTTGGGTCGCATCCATAGAGGCGGTGGTTATCCCTCCGTTTATGTTATAATTAGAAGTAAGTTCGGCAGTGTTGTTTACAGGTTCATTAAACTGAAGTTTGATTGTGGTAAAGTCAGTTGCGCGGGCATTATAAGGAAATGGAGGTTGAATATCGGTAGTTGGGCAAGCCGCTCCGGGTGTAGCAAAAACGGGTTCGTTGTTTAGAAAAACGCCAGTGGGTGTTGTTGCTACGGACCAATTATCAGGGACATTATTATCCGAAAAGGGATCGCAAAGTTGGATAGAAGTTCCGTCTCCGTTTGGGTCGGGTGGACCAGTAGGCCAGGGCGCATTATTGTCAAATTCAACAGAATCAATAAAGTTGCCGAGAAAGTCCACCAACAGGATAGTTTCTCCTCCGTTGCTCAGGGCGCCGTCGGTCCATTCGAGGGCGGGGACACCAAAGGTGTTAAAAAATTCAGTGGCATCTCTCGCAAGCACCAAGTGGCTGTTTGCAGGCAGATTTGTTGGTGGGAAAGTATAGGAAATACCTTTAGTAAAAGCATAACCCAGCAAGCTAATATCTGAATTGGAGCGATTGTGTAATTCAATAAATTCCAAGGTGTCACCGATCCCTGGCGGGTTGTAAAATATTTCAGAAATGACGACATCAGATTGAGCTTTCACATCAAAAGCAAGTAAGAAAATAAATATAATTGTATTTATGATATATTTCATTGTGTTGTATTTTATTTAAATTTCTAAAATCATCCTAAAAATGGAGAAAAAAATTGAGTGGTTTATCAGAATGGGGAATTTCCGTTTATATTTGCTTTGAAGTTTACAAAAATTGGAAAAATAAGTTATGATTCAGCGTATTCAATCTCTTTTTTTACTCTTGGCAAGTGTTGCTTTTTTCTCACTTTTTGAATTGGATTTTGCCTCTTCTAATGTTGCTCATGCTCAGTTATTGCAAGACAATATTTTTGAAATTCAGGATCATGTGGCGCTAATGGCACTTGCCGGGATAGGTGGAGTGCTGGCTTTAGTTGCGATCTTTTTATTTAGAAACAGACCCTTGCAAATGAAGTTGGGTTATGCCGGTATGGTAGCAGCAGTATTGGTTATTGTTGTAGCTATCGTTTTATTTATGAATGCCTCCCAAAATATGGCCACAGATATAAAGGTAGAGGATGAATTAGGGGTATTTGCTCCCCCTGTTGCTTTGCTCTTTATTATCCTTGCCAATCGTTTTATTAAAAAAGATGAAAATTTGGTTAAGTCGATGGATAGGCTAAGATAAAATGTGGTTTTTAAAATTTTAAAAAAGAAATTATCTAAAAAATACCTTTTAGGAGACAAATTATTTTTTGAAGTTTGACATTTTTTTTACTTTTAGGTTAACCTCCCATAAATCAGGCTATAGCTATCTCTACACCCTTATTTTGCGTTTTGTTATATGGAAATATAATATTTATTTAACCTTAACACCAACTTTTTTATGAAAAATTTATGGACACTTATTATTTTGATAACCCTTCCTGTTTTTGCTTTCGGGCAACTGTACTACGAGCCGTTTAGTTCATCCGGAGTAGTAAATGGCTCTACCACAACCATTAGTTGTTCTGGGGTAGAGGGAGATACCCGAACCTATCTGGGTGTCTTTAATGATACTGAGATTGACCCGACTTTCTATGGAGGTAGCGCCACTGAATATTATTTTGCAGGTCAGGATATAGGCGATGCAAATGCCGGAGCTTGTTCTACCTCAGAAACGCTTACCATTACAGGATTAGATATTTCCGGAGTTACTGGTGATCTGATTTTATGTTTTGATATTGCAGAAGATGATGATGGTTCTAATCAGGATTGGGAAGTGAGTGATTTGATTGAAATCACAGCTGCAATGGGAGGATTCCCATCCCAACCCATCGTTAATATTTCCGGTACAGATTCTAATACGGAGCCAGTTGTGGATACCGACTGCGATGGGGCTGATACTACGGAAGACCCAGCGGTTACTTCCTCGTGGACGACTTACTGTTTTGAATTTCCAATATTGTTTTCCGCAACCACTTTAGATATTGAGTTTGGAATAAACGGGTTTGCAGCGTTTGATGAAGATTTTGCTATTGATAATATTTATGTATGGGATTCTGATGATGCTGGTGCTCCGGCTTCTACTACTTTAGCTTGTTTCGTGTGTACTGATACACCTACGGCTAGTTCTGGGACAGGTACTATTTCATTATCCGGCCCAGCAGCAGATGATCCGCTAAATGGAGGAGTAGCAGATGTCAATACGCTGGATGATGGTTTTATTGCAGATCTGGCGGCTGCTTCTGGTTGTGCAGGGACTTTTATTCCGACAATAGGTACGATTGGAGTAACCGGAGGAGGAACAGGAGCCGGAACTATTTCTGGTTTATTATTACCTGACGGGACTTCAGTAGCAAATGTTCCCTTTCAGCTTTATGAGGTATCTCAATCCTGTTCTGATGATGCAGTGATCGGAGATATCCTTCTTGCAGATGGTGCGAATGGTTCTACACTTCAAGATGCTGCACCTACACCTAGTGATTTAACAAGTTCAAATATTTTTTCTGAAGTTGTAGGTAGTGGAGATTTCTCTGGTAGAAATCAGGTTTGTATGGATTTTACAGGCCTTGGTGTACAGGATGTTGGATTCTGGATTGGAGATGTAGAAACTTCTGATGCTGTACCGGGATTGGTATTTGTTTATGATGAATCCGGTAATTTGATAAGCAGTGAGCAATTGCCAACTGTTACTTCATCAGCTGATCAAATATCATCAGGAGATGGTCTTTGTGAAGGATCAAGTGCTGCAGATAATGGGGGAGATTGTGGAAATGATGAAACCCTTCACGTTTCTGTTTCTGCGGATGTAAATATTGGTCAAATTTGTATTCAGGTAGGAGATTTTTATGATGATATTACCACAGCAGGTGGTTCAGAGCACCTTTCTTTTGGAGGTGTTGTTACTGGAGGGTCTTGTTTAGTTCCTGTTACATTAACAGATTTTAGAGTAGAAGCCCGGGAAGATCAGGCTGCACTTAGTTGGTCTACCGCTTCTGAAATTGATAATGCCTTCTTTATTGTAGAGCATAGTATTGATAGCCGAAACTTTGAAGGAATTGGTCAAATTGAAGGAGCAGGGAATACAATTGAAGAGCAGCAATATAATTTTGTTCATGAAACTCCTGCCAATGGAACGAATTACTACCGCCTCAAGCAAGTTGATTTTGACGGAAGTTTTGAGTATTCTGAGATTCAGTCTGTGAAGTTCGGAAAAGACTCCTGGGCTGAGGTAGTTCCTACTTTGGCTAAAGATGAGGTTTTGGTTAGATATGATAATGAATTATCCTCTGATGGTTTAATTCAAATATATAGTTTGACAGGAGAATTAGTCCTGCAAACTTCGGTTGAAACCAATGCTTTGGAGCAAGGAATAGATATCTCGCATTTTGATGCTGGACATTATTTCCTTAGAATAACAAGTAGCAACAAGACTTTGACGAAAAGATTTGTAAAACAATAGAAAACATCTTTTTTGTAATAAAGGCTGGGAAAGACTACTTTTCCGGCCTTTGTTGTTTTTTGATAAAATTCTTTTATTCAAAAACAGGATGTGGTAGTGACAGGTGAAAATTGAAGTTTTTAACAAAATGTGTATAAATAGATTACGGGTAAATTGAAGAACTTTACCTAACTTTAGGTTAAATCAAAAAACGGTTTATAAAATTGACTATTTTGATAGTGAATATTTTACTCATATAAATTTATGAAGCCTTGAAGAGTGCCCTCTTCAGGGCTTTTTTATTAAGGCTTTAATATTTAAATAATCTGACTTCATATTTACTTAACATTTAGCATTTAATTTTACCTCATAAATTATCAAAAAACAAATTCTTTAACCAAAACCAAAACCAAAAACATTATGAGACGATTTGTGCTAATTCTAGCTTGTTCCTGTTTTTTCTCCTTTGGCTCCTTTGGCCAATACAATAACGTTGTTATTAACGAGGTTTCCGGAGACTCGGGTCAATCGGACGGAAGTAATGACGGGATTTTAGAGTTAGCCGGCCCAGCAGGTACCGATATTAGCTGTATGGTTATTTCAAATTCTGAATGGGCTGTTGTGATTCCTCCCGGGACTGTGATTCCAGGAGATGGAATTTTTCTAATTGGGTGTAGCGAAGATGCTTCCTCCTCTGGTGTAGGAACCCCCTCAACCTCTGGGTTGACCTGTTCGGTATGTGATTTTCCGGGACTTCCATTAGATTTGGATGTATGTGATGCCGCAAATGCAGATTATTATGATCCGGCAGCTTCCGGATTCACTATTGATAATCAAAATGCAACGGATGGGGATCAAATCGTTTTATTCTTGCCTGATGGTACAGTACACGATGCTGTTTACTGGGCTGGTGGCGCAACAGGAAATGCGGATAATGTAGTTGTTTCAAGTGATAATCCATATACGTTGGGTACAGCAGGGGTAAGAGGAGACGGAGCTGTAGCTACAGCAGTCCCAATGGTTCCCCCTGCCGGAAGCTGTGATACAGAAAATACAACTTATACCATGCCTGCTATTTCCGATCCGGTTTGGGTAGATATAGGAGCAAATGTTCAGGGGTGTAATACCTCTTATCAGAGAACAGACGCACCAGGAACCGCTACTCCAAGTAGCCTTGGGGGAACATCTGCCGGATGGATTACAGATAACCACCCTACTCCGGGGGCATTAAATGATTCGGATAGATGGTTGTTTACAACTACTCCGCTTGTACTTTGTGCACCGGGAACAGTAACATTTACTTTAGAAGTATATAATTATCAACATGTATCGGATGATGCGGATACCTACTCTGGTGTGGATAACTTACAGATAGGTTCTTACGTTCAAGCTCCGGCTACTGACCCTAATGCTGCTCCTAATGCAGACGGTGTTCAGCCCTGGGCCTCCTACGCCACCGACGGTGCTGGTACAACTACGATGACTTATACAACCGGAACGCTCCCAGTGGGTTCTCATACCTTTGTATTACAATGGGATGATTATACAAATTGCTGTGGAAGTGGTTCTATTACCAGTGGGAATGAGTGTTACGAAAGAGAAACTTTTACAGTCGTTGTGGCAGAACCCTTAGCAGTCTCTGTAACAGATGTGGCTTGTCCAGGAGATTTTGAAGCAGGGATTGGTGTAATTGACTTTAGTCAATATGTTACTGCGGGGAGTGATGTCTCTTATGAATTATATGCCAATGGAGCTTTGACAAGCACCTCTACAACGGGTGTCTTTAATTTATCCTCTGCCTACGATACGCCATTAACGGTAGAAGTAATAGATGAGTCGGGTTGTGGTACAGATGTAACCATAAATGTTGGTGCAGATTGCCGTGCGGCACCGCCTTGTCCTGAGATAACAAATAGTGAGATGGATGATGCGGATGGAATTATCTGTCCTGGGACTCAGGTATGTTTTGATATTACTGAATTTTCGAATTTACCAGAAGGAGGAACGATTGATTTTTATACCGATCCGGTAAATGCCTGGGATCCATATACTGCGGCAAGTGGAACTTATATAGGGAGTGCCGATCTGGTTACGGGTACTGGATGTGAAGCAAGCACAGTTACAATAGCATCAGGGGATGTTACAGCCTATGATGTAACAGGAAATACTTATGGATTAAATTCAGATATTGCAGCAGGGAATTCCTATGAGTTAGATGCTTCAGGCGTATGGCAAAATAATTCCGGGGCGGATTATAATGGTTTTGGAACGGCAAACGGGCCAGGTACCGGGATATATATATCCCAATTTGTCTATGATCCGGATGAAAATAATTTGACTCCTGTCGGGCATGGTTGTATGGATGGTTCCAGTATGGATGGAGGAACTTCAGCTGAGGTTATAGAAATTACAGGTCCTGCGGGGACAGATTTGAGTTGTTATGTTTTATCCGATGGAGAAGGAACGCTAACATTTCCTCCCGGGACGGTTATTAACTCAAATGGTGTTTTAGTTATTGGCTCTGCCTGTGCTGCCAATGAATATCCCAATATTGATTTAATTGCTACACCAGATATGAGGGAAAATTTGACTTTTATTTTAGGGAACTCCAGTGACCAGATATATCTCTGGGATGCTTCTGGGACTGTTGTGGATGCCTTAGCCTATAACTCAGGTCAGGATTCTGATCTGGGTACTTGGGATACTGCAGTTTTGCCTGGAGAACCAGAACCTACTCAATTCTGCTATACTTTTGATGACACTTATTGCGGTGGTCCATTTACCGTATCTGCCATCATCAACCCTTTCACAGAATTTGATGATCCAACTACTGCGGGAAATGCAGGAGATCCAAATGACTGTTTTGGAGAAGATGCGGAGCGATGGGAATTATTTAACCTTTCAATGGATTGTCCGGCAGCGGAGTTAGTGCCTACAGAAGTATATCGTTGTGAAACAGGTGGGGACACTGGAGAAGATATTACGGTTAATTTAAGTGGATTGACTTCTGGAAATTATCTTATAACTTATTCTGTAAATGGAACATTGATGACCCGAAGCGTTGCTGCGCCTGCAACTTCTACTACCATTAATATTCCTGCACCAACAACCGGAGATACGGAAGTTGTTCTGGTATCGGTATATAATGATGCAGATGGTAGTGGAACTCAGGAAGCAGATGATTGCTCAGGTATAGTGGACACTGATGAAGCACTGATAAATATTGCACCGGCTTCTGCTTCAGCCTCAGTTTCTGCTAGTACAAATATAACCAGTTGTTCTGATCCCAATGGTACAGTTACTTTCTCCTTTACAGGAAGTGACGGTCCGTTTGAATTTGAATATACAGTAAATGGAGGCCCTCCAATTACAGCCATAGCTGCAACTTCTCCTTTTACGATTACGGATATTGCGACTCCAGGTACTTACGAGATTACTTCTTTAGAAGTAAATGGTTGCCCGGGGACAGTAGCCGGAAGTCAATCTATTACATCGGCATCTGCTCCGGTAGCTGCTTCTGTAACAAGTAGTTGTGATGGTGTAGCCACAATTGATTTGGACGATCTCAATCTGGGTACACCCAACTATTCCATTAGTATTGTTTATAATACGGCTACCTCTATAGGGTTGACTTTTACAGATACAAACCTGTCTGGAGATCCTCTAATTATTGCGGGAACCGATACGCCCGGAGCATTAGAATATACAAGTGTTATCATAACGGATGCTAATGGCTGTGAATCTGCTCCTATTTCATCCTTGAGTTTTCCTTGCCCCTTATCTGTTGATTTCTTGCATTTTACGGCTGAGAAAAGAGAAGAGGTTGCTGTATTAAGTTGGGCTACTGCAACAGAGGAAAATAATGCCTACTTTGAAGTAGAACATAGTTTAGATGGCGTCTTTTTTGAATCGATAGGTTGGGTAGAAGGAAAAGGGAATAGTACAGAAAGAACTGAATATAATTTCACTCATTCAAAGCCTGCCAATGGGTTGAATTATTACAAGCTGAAGCAGGTAGATTTTGATGGTTCCTTTTCGTATTCTAATACGGAAGTTGTGAGCTTTGGGAAAGAAACTTCTATCCGGGTTGTTCCTACACTGGCACAAAATGAAATTTTATTATTGATGGATAACCCGTTTAATAAAGAATTATCAATGGAGGTATTTGCTGTAAACGGGCAAAAGGTTATGGACGTTGCCATACCACAGAAAGCGCAGATGGTATCAGTAAATATTTCAGAATTGCCAGCAGGGTCTTACTTCGTTCGGTTGGTAAATGACTCGAAAGTTTTTACGGAAAGGTTTATTAAACAATAAAATTTTATTTGAAAATTGAAAAGGCTGCCAACTGTATGTTGGTAGCCTTTTTTTATTGGAATACATTCTATCGATTGCGAATAATCTGTAAAGCATCTTCCCCTAATTTAACCAGCTTACTGCCAGCCAGCATTCCACTGTGTTTTTTTACAACACTACCACCTGCATCAAGAAAAAGCATAGAAGGGTAAGCCCCGATTTGATATTTCTCCGCTATAGGTTTCCCAAGCTTTGATGTGCCATCTACTTTTAAATTAATATAATATTTATTGAAATAATAAGAAGTCGGTTCGTTATTTCTGTAAACATCTTGATCCAGCCATTTGCAAGGCTGACAAGTCGGCGTATAAAAATCAATGAAAATGGGTTTGTTCTCTGCCTTTGCTTTGGAAATAACCTGATCTAAAGGAAGACTTTCGATAAACCGAATATCATTAATTGAATATTGTTTTTTCTTAGGAGCGGGTTCTCCCTTTTTTATTACAGTGCCAGATGGAGAAGTTGTTTTTCTTCCGCAAAAGGTTAACCCAAGAGTACTTGCCAATAAAATTATCCACCATTTTTTCATATATGAATTATTTTTTATTTTAAAATTGCGCCTATAAAAGTAAGTAAATTATGAATCTGGTTCAAATGTCTTTACTACTGATTTTTAAAACGACCAATTTTAATTTTAAATTTGCATTGTGAAAGATTTTAATAATATTAAATTATAATATAATTGAAAACTACAGATATTCTCGTCATCGGTTCAGGTATTGCCGGATTGACCTTTGCGGTCAAAATGGCTAAAAAACGCCCGGATGTAAAAATTACTGTTTTAACTAAAACAACAGAAGAGGAAAGCAATACCCGCTACGCTCAAGGCGGCGTGGCTGCCGTATGGAACCCGGAAACGGATTCCCATGAAAAGCATATTGCGGATACGCTGGATGCAGGCGCAGGATTGTGCGATGAAAAAATTGTGGAAATCGTGGTAAAGGAAGGCCCGGAGCGGGTACAGGAAATCATCGACTGGGGCGCGCGATTTGATAAGGGAAAAGATGATGCCTATGATCTGGGAAGAGAAGGCGGGCATACGGAAAACCGGATTTTACATTATAAAGACCTCACAGGGTGGGAAATGCAGCGCACCTTAATGGAAGAGGCAGATCGCTATGACAACATCGAAATCCTTGAACATTTCTTTGCAGTAGAAATAATTACGCAGCACCATTTGGGGTACTACGTCCACCGGGTACGACCGAATATCGAGTGCTACGGGGCTTATGTTTTAAATAAAAAAACCAACGAGATAGAAAAAATTATTGCTAAGACAACCCTGATGGCAACGGGCGGCGGCGGACAAATTTACCAAAACACGACCAATCCGGTTATCGCTACGGGAGATGGTATTGCGATGGTTTACCGGGCCGGCGGGCGGATTGCGAATATGGAATTTGTGCAATTCCATCCAACAGCATTTTACAATCCGGCAGGAGGCACGCCTGACTTTTTGGTATCGGAAGCAGTTCGGGGATTCGGTGCGATTTTAAAAACGGCGGACGGAGAGGAGTTTATGCACCGCTACGATGATCGCAAGTCATTAGCTCCGAGGGACATCGTGGCAAGAGCCATTGATAACGAAATGAAAACCAGAGGGGAAGACTTTGTTTGTCTGGATTGTCGCCACCTGGACCATGAGGAATTTTTGAAGCACTTCCCGACGATTTACGAAACCTGTAAGGAAAACGGGGTGGATGCTTTTAAACAGATGATCCCTGTGGTGCCTGCGGCGCATTACGCCTGTGGGGGCATTCTAACCGATGAAAACGGACAAAGCACGATCAAAAATCTATATGCTTGTGGGGAATGTACCTGCACGGGTTTGCACGGAGCCAATCGTTTGGCATCTAATTCCCTTTTGGAAGCGATGGTTTTTGCGGATCGGATTCAGTCGGAGATGGAGAGAAGAATAGATGATTTAAAAATTAAAGAAGGTATTCCCGATTGGGTGGCGGATGGAACGATGGAGCCGAGGGAACTCGTTTTGCTGACGCAGAGCCGGAGGGAATTGCGGCAAATTATGAGCAATTATGTTGGTATCGTTCGCTCGAATGTTCGTCTGAAACGCGCATTGGATCGCTTGCATTTGCTTTATACCGAAACCGAAAAATTATATACAGATACAACGATTTCACCTCACTTATGCGAGTTGAGAAATATGATTACGATTGGTTATCTGGTTACAAAATCTGCGACTATGCGAGAGGAAAGCCGGGGGCTGCATTATACTACAGATTACCCGGAGAAGTTGCCGTTTATTGATTTTTCTTATATGTAGAATACGTAATTAAATATTTATTTTTTGGGGTTGGGGATGCAAGTCACCAACCCTTTTCTTTTTATGACGTATAAATGCTAAGTCTTCTATTTTGAAATTTTTTTCAAATTAAGGGGTTACCTTTTGGGAATTCTACCATAAAATAGGTGGAATAAGCACAGAAAAAAAATATGAAGGATAAAGAAATACTGGAATTATTGAGGAAAAATGACAAACAGGTCATTGCAGCTTTGTACAAAAGCTACCCGCCGGTGGAACGTTTTGTTCGGCGATATGGGGGCAATGCTGAGGATGCACGAGATGTCTTTCAGGACAGTTTGATTGTCTTGTTTCAAAATGTGCGGAAGTCGGATTTTGAGTTGACTTGTAGTGTGGGATATTATATCCAACAGGTTTGTAAATATATGTGGAAAGATAAATTGAAAGTGAAAAACAGAACAATTTCTATGACGGATTTCCAACAATTAGAATCCGAAATTTCAGACAATCAAATTCAGGAAAAAGAAATAAAAGAAAACCGTTTTTATGTTTTGGAGAAAGCTATTCGCAGGCTTGGGGGAAAATGCCAAGAGGTTTTGAATTTTTATTATATACAAAAACTATCCATGAAAGCCATTGCTGAAAAATTGGGCTACGGATCTGTAGCGACGGCGAAGACGAGAAAATATAAATGCCTGGCGCAACTCCGAAAAATTATTCAACAACAAAATCAACTAATCTGATCATGCGGAAGGAACTGGAACAAATAGCGGAAATAGAAAAATACCTCGAAGGCAATATGAGCCATTCAGAAAAAAAGGCTTTTGAAAAGAGATTGGAAACAGACCCGGAATTGAAAAATGCGGTAACCGATCAGCAGTCCATTTTAGAGTATTTGGAAGTGGCTCATTTTAAAACGCAGCTTCAGGATTATCATCAAACGTATGTGAATAATTTGTGGTGGAAGAAATTGTGGAGTGGATTATTGGGAGGAGGTTTGGTTGTTGTGTTGTTTATAGCGGGTATTTTTTATTTTAATAATAATTATATGGAAAATAAAATTTCAGAGAATAGGATTGAAACAGAACAACCTGCCGTTCAGCCAATGGTGATCGATTCCGTGCCGCCAGCCGCTGGGGTGGAAAACTCCGAACCTGCAGAAACTACTAAGCCAAAAATAAATCCAACACCTGCTCAACCGGAAAGAAACAGTGAAAAGGAAGTTATATTAAATTCTAATATAAAAAATGAAGACTCTCCAGAGGATTTCAAGGAAAAGCGGACGATTTATATTGGGAAAAATCAGTCAGATACTACTGAGTCAAGAAATAAAGGATTGTTAAAAAGAATAAAAGAGAAGCCTGATAAATCGGATATTAGAGCATCCAGAAAAGCAAAAAAAGCAGAAAAAAAAGATTGGGACAAACCTGCAGCCCAACCAAAACAAAACCCATCTAAGCCTCCGAAGCCAGAATTAAAAGACAAGACGATTATCAAAGAAGCGGCATCAGGTGTAGCTGGAAAAACAATACAGGCTCCTCCGGCTGTAGAGGAAAGACCATTGCCCCCGGCTACAACTTTCCCTGTATCAGCACGGTTTAAAGAAGGTGAAAAAACGTATTATCTAAATGTGAATAAAACGCATAAAAAAGTATACATGGATTTTGCTTTCAAATTGTCACATGGCACTTATAATATATATATCACTAAACCCGATGGAAAGGAAGAATACATTCTCGGCGAATGGTGCGGCATCTGCACTGGTGTAAATCCGAAGCACAATCCAACCTTTGAGGCTATCCCCGGCCAGTGGGTAATTACTGTTGATGTTAAGAAAAGACATATAGGACAATATACGCTGGATGCCCGCTCTGAATAAATTAAAAAACATTTTAATCTCATTGTAATGAAATTTTTATTAACGACAATTTCATTCCTGCTATGCTTTGCTTTCGTACAAGCGCAGGAAGTAAAACCGCTTTCTAAATCCCAAAAACTGGAAGATTTTAATTATTTATATTTTACTTTAAAAAATGCTTATCCCTACTTCGGAATCAACAAACGCCAAAACAAAATTGACTGGCTGGGAAATTATAAGACCTATAAACGCTTGGTGAAAAAGGCAAAAACGGATCAGGTATTTGCAGATGTGATGAAGAAAATTGTATATGATTTAAATAATGGGCACACGGATTTTATGCCGACGGAATACTATTCTTATTTTTATGACGGGTACAAAGCGCATCAGGAGGCTGTGCCAAGATTGAAAGCCTACGTGCAGGAACTGGAAAAATACAACGCCAAAGACAAAGCTCCTTACTGGACCAAACTGCTCGCAGATGCACCCAAAGAGAAAGAATCAGAAGCAGGAGAAAAGGAGGAAGAGTCCTTGCCCAATCTGGAATGTCATTTTGATAAAGATAAAAACATAACTGTTTTAAAAATACGATCTTTTAGTTATGAGTTTATTGAGGCAGATAAAGATACCTTGAAGCAATTGATAGATAAGATTCAATCGTATAAAAATTTAGTGATAGATATTCAAGGGAATGGAGGTGGAGATATGGATTATTGGTTAGAACATATCGTGCCTTATCTTATAAAAAAACCTTTAGTGTATCCAATTGTCTATACTTACCTCAATGGCGATTCTGTTAAACATTTCCGGAGTGATATTCAGCATGTGTATACGGTAAAAGATTTTGATTATCCGAATATGCCACCTGAGTTGCAGTCTGGGAAATATTTGTTTAGAAAAGTTTTGGATACGGTTCCTCCGGCAATTGATCGAGTTAAATTTAATGGAAACATATATTTATTGGTTGATAAGGGTGTTTATTCTTCTTCGGAAACCTTAGCTTATTTTTCCAAGGTAACTGGCTTCGCTAAAGTTGTTGGTCAACAAACAGGTGGCGATGGGATTGGGGTTGATCCTTTCCTGCTCACCTTGCCGAATAGTGGTATTGTCATTCGCTACCCCGGCGACATGGGATTGAATGCTGACGGCAGTGCGAATGATGAATATAAAACCGTCCCGGATATAAAATTGGATGGCAAGGATGAAAAAGAACGGACGGAGGAATTGTTGAAGATGATTCGTGATGGTAAGTAAATATTTAGATATATCTCTTTAGACGGCTTAGTATTGGATGCTTCGTGGAAAAATATTATATTTGTGTTTATTGTATGAAATATTAAATATAATAATAATGCGTTTAATTTGTTTGCTCTTTAGTTTGCTTTTATTTCAGGTGTCCCTTTTTGCTCAAAAGACATCCTATATGGCGGGGACGATCATCCTGAAAGATGGCACTACAATAAATGGTGAAATAAAAAGAACCGGAAAACAATTACATGAAAGTATTAAATTCAGATCATCAGAAAGTGGGGAAATAAGAACCTATTCTCCTAATGAGCTTAAAGGATTTTCTTTTTCCAATGGAGAAACCTTTCAGACATTAAGAGTAGGGGTGGAGGAGATTAATAACTTGCGATTATTTGTACAAGTGCTTGTGAAAGGAGCCGTTGAGCTTTATTACCTGAAATATTCAGTAGCAGATGATCCAAGTCCTTTTTATAGTTTGGAAAATGAGTTTTTTTATGTCAAAAAAAAGGAAATTAATGAAGTGTTACCCCTTAGAAGGGGAGATTTCAAGGTCTGGTTTTTGGAATATTTCAATGAGTGTTCTAAAATGAAAAATGAGATTGGTAAATATAAATACCAATCTGAGGATCTTGTTCAAATGGTTAAGGATTATAACACCTGCATAAACAGCCCATCTGTTATTTTTTATAAAAAACCGCAAGGCAGGAAAAAGGCGAACTTTCTATTGGGAGGAGGTTTTCTACTGTCTGATATTAAGCCTGGAATAGGATTGTTAAAAGATAAGGAGAATACACCTGGGCTTGGGATGACTTTGGAAGGAATTATAGAGTTGCCCTTAAAATACGGATTATCAATAAATGGTGGAATTTCTTATATCGCCCGAAAATCTAATTGGCTTCATGAGGAAATTGTCCCGGAACCTTTTACAAATGCCGGAGAGACTATTTCGGCGACTAGTTTCTATACCCTCCGACATGTTGGATGCCCGGTTGGTCTTAAATTTAAAATAGGAAGAAAGACCATACGACCCTATATCAATGCAGGAGGAATCTTTCGCACGAGGCTAAAGCACACTTACAGGGTTCACAAGGTAGATGTTCCGCCGAATGGAATAAAACGTTATGGGGATTATACCTATTCAGCAACAATAGCCGTATATGATTTGTCTTACTTTGTTCAAGGCGGAGTAGAGTTGCATCTTAAAAATGGCCTTCGTTTTTATGTAGAACCTTTTTATACAAAAGGTAAAAATGATGCTCCTGATGATAGTTTACTTTTCTTTAAGTATCAATCGTATGGAATAAAACTAGGATACATTATTTAAATATTTCTATGTAAAAAATAATGCTGGGTGAAGTCAAGTTGTCATGGCTAGCTGCTACGAATTTCATTCAAAATTGATTTTCCCACATTGTTAATAAAAGTTAAGGGTTGTAGTTAAACCGTTTTCAAAAATGGCATTCCATCCCACAATCCCTTAGATTTGTATCATGGTCAATAAAGCGATACGTTCGATTGTGGTTTTGATGGCGCTGGCATTGGTGGGTGTCGTCGGTTTGCAGGGATATTGGATTTACAATGAAGCCCAGCAAGCCAATGCCCAATTTGATCGGAATGTCAAGCACGCCCTCGATAAAGTCGTCGCTCACCACCTGGAAAGTCACTTCCTCCAATCACCGCTTTTTGAATTTTACGATGAGGTGAAAAATGTAAAAGTTCAGAAAAACCCCACTTGTTCTATTGATGAAAGATGCTGCTCTAAGCAGACCGTTTGCACCCACGAGGATATTGTTGCTCATAAAAGTTCTAATAAAAAGGTGAGTGGCAACCGCACCCTTGTTGCCTCCGGCAAAGCCGATACCCGGATGTTTCAGTTTTCCAATCCGAACGGGACGGATTCCATCCTGATGATTCAAAGTGTAGCAAATGGAACTATCGACGGGCTGGAAGAAGAAGTGGAAATTCACTTCGATACGACCTTTAGTATTTCGGAAAATAAAAAGGAAGGCATCACTAAAATTTCTGTGATTACGAATGGAAAAAGCACAGACAGTACGATCCAGTATCAGGTGACGCACCGGGAGGATGCCAGCGTAGAGCGAAAAATTCAGGTGACCAATTCAGCAGGTTATAACCAGTTTATTTCTTTTAGAATGAAGGAGATTATGAGCGGCTTGGATCATGCGGACGACTATGAAGACCTGGACACGCTCCTCAGAAAAGAACTGGCGCAACAGGGTATTCATGTCCCTTATAAAATTGGAATCTGGAATGCTTCTAAAAAACAAATGGCCTACAAAAGTCCCGATTTTACCTTTAATGATTCCTGCGAAGATGGCTACCATGTTTTACTTTCCGGGCATAGCAATTTTAAAGATAAGCAATATTTGCATGTAAATTTCCCCAATCGCACAGGATATGTTTTGGGGCAGATTAGTTTTGTCCTGGCTTCTTCTTTATTATTGATTGGAATTTTGCTGACTTGTTTTTGGATTGCCCTTTCTACTATTTTAAAACAAAAGAAAATTTCTGAAATTAAAAATGATTTTATAAATAATATGACGCATGAGTTTAAAACGCCGATAACGAATGTTTCCCTTGCGCTGGAAGCTTTATTGAATTTTGGTGTGAAGAACGATGAAGCAAAAGCCGAGCGTTATATGAAAATTGCACAAAACGAAAACCAGCGATTGGCTTCTCAGGTCGATAAGGTTTTGCAGATTGCAAGGTTAGATAAAAAAGATTTTAATTTAAAAATAAAACCCGTCAACCTCCACGAAATTATCAATGAGGTCGTTCGGAATTTTAAAGTACAAATAGAAAACAGAGGCGGAAAAATCACGGAAGATTTGCTGGCGAAGCAAGTGCAAATCCAGGCCGATGAAATTCACCTCACCAACGTCCTGGTCAATCTCTTAGACAATGCGAATAAATACTCCCCCAACCAGCCCGATATTTACCTAAAGACCGAGACGACCGAACACGGCATCAAAATCACCGTAGCGGACAAGGGCATAGGTATTTCATCCGAGCATTTAAAAGATATATTTAATAAATTTTATCGTGTCCCCACCGGAAATATTCACAATGTGAAAGGTTTCGGACTGGGACTCAATTACGTCAAAAACATCGTAGAAAAACATGGGGGAATTATTCAAGCCTACAGTCAACCCAATCACGGAACCCGATTTGAAATTAGCCTGCCGTATGGACCAGCCTAGCGAAACCGTCAAATCCAAAATCCTCGTCGTGGAAGACGACCCGGCGATGGGCATGATGATCCAGGATTGCCTGGAGATGCGCGACTTCGAGGTGCGCCTCAAGGAAAACGGTCAGGACGGTTACCTGGAATTTCTGGATTTTTATCCCGACCTCTGCGTCTTCGATGTGATGATGCCGATAAAAGACGGCTTTTCTCTGGCGAGGGAAGTCCGCGCCATCCACCCGAATGTGCCGATTATTTTCCTGACGGCCAAGGCCATGAAGGAAGATGTTTTGGAGGGTTTTAAAACGGGGGCGGATGACTATGTGAAGAAACCTTTCGTGATGGAGGAGCTCATTCTCCGCATCCAGGCCATCCTTCAGCGCACCCAGTTGCGCGAGGCGGCCCAGCCCACCGAGCGGCGCGTCTATCGCATCGGGCGTTTTGTCTTTGATCATTTTTTCCAGCGTTTGAAAATGGGCGAAAAGGAAATTCGCCTGTCTTCCAAGGAGGCCGACCTGCTCAAACTCCTCTGCGATCACAAGGACGATTTGCTGGATCGGGAAGTTGCACTAAAGGCCCTCTGGGGCGAAGCGGATTTCTTTACCGGACGCAACATGGATGTTTATATTAATAAATTGCGCAAGCATTTTAAGGCCGATCCGAATGTGGAAATTATCAACGTGAGAGGGAAAGGGCATCGGTTGTATTGGGAAGAGGAGGTTTGAATGTTCAATGGTACAATGGTACAATGGTACAATAGTACAATAGTGCAATGGTTAATATTTCAATGGTCAATAGGCTAATTGTTAAGTCCTCGGAGAGGCCACCTGTTTATAGGAAAATGACGAATAGCGATGGGTGCGCTCCTGAGGAGCAGCCTGTTTGTGTTTAGATTGAAAATTAACCCTTCCTTTCTATTGCCAAAAATCCTATCTTTGTTCAGATGATTAATGAAATAAGGATAGAAAATTTTAAATCTGTTTCTAAGCTCAAATTGGAGCTTGGACGTGTGACTGTTTTGATCGGCGCAAATGGTAGTGGAAAATATATTAGAAGCTGTTACCTTTGGGGCGGCTGCCGGGAAAGTTAGATAATGAGTTTTTGATTTCGAGAGGAATACGGGTGACGGAGC
>JAHDCK010000012.1:0-1737 GCA_020629915.1 Saprospiraceae bacterium | reverse complement strand
GATGCGGTCGGCATTTGAAGAAGATATTTCTGAACAGATTCGACTTATTTTTAAAGGTGGTAGAAAAGATTATGACATTTCCCTTTTTCACGATAATGTTCCATTTACAAATTGGAAACATTTTAATTCAAAAGAACCAACGCCTAGTGATAATTTAAAAACTATTCCAGGGCTAGAAGAACATTTTTTTAACAAACTGAATCTAACAAAAGAAGTAATATTGCCATATGTAGATAGGAGAATTTACCCTATTTTAAAAATAGCCTCCTTCCTCACCTACGCTCCCGAAAATAACAAAATCACGAACCTCAATGGACAAAACAGCATCCAGCCGGTCGGCATTCGTGGTGAGGGATTATTTCGTTTATTGAAATCCATGAATGAGGAGCAACTGAATGAAATCAAAACGCAATTACAATTTATAGATTGGTTTCAGGATTTTACTTTGCCGGGGGAAGGGAGTTTGAGTGAAAGCAAAATTCAAATCAAAGATCGTTATATACATAAATATAAAGAACTGTTGGATCAGCGCAGCACGAATGAAGGATTTTTATTTTTGTTATTTTATGTAAGTTTATTGGTAAGTGAATACACGCCTTCCTTTTTTGCCATTGATAATGTAGATAATGCCCTCAATCCAAGTCTTTGTACTCGTATTACAAAAATTATAACAGAACTGGCAAAAAAATATAATAAACAAGTCATTTTAACAACGCACAATCCCGCTATCCTGGATGGGTTAAACCTGAATGATCCCGCACAAAAATTATATGTGATTTCTCGCAATCAAAACGGAGAAACACGGGCGCGTCTCGTTCCAAAAAGTAAAACGCCGAATGGCAAAACCGTAAAATTATCCGAAGCCTTCCTGCGGGGTTATCTTGGTGGATTGAATAAAAATGTATATTAAAATATGATTACATTTGGTTTAGTTGCTGAGGGAATTACCGATCAAATTGTTATCGAACAAATATTATATGGGTTTTTTAATAATCCCGATATAGAAGTCAATCCACTTCAACCGGAACGGGATGCAACGGATCAAGATCTTGCTACGACTTCCGGCAACTGGCATAAAGTATTTGAATATTGCAAATCTGATTTTTTTAAGGAAGCCTTTTATCAGGATGAATTATATATAATAATTCAAATTGATACGGATGTATTTTTTGGGGATAGTATTTCTAAAGAATACGAAATCCCAACTCGGGATGTGGATAATAACGAATTGGAACCTGATGCCCTCATTGAAAAAGTGATTGAAAAATTTGTGGATGTAATTGGTGAAGATTTTTTTGAAAAGTATAGAGATAGAATCATTTTTGCTATTGCCGTTCGCCAAACAGAATGTTGGTTGTTGCCATTGTATTATACAGATAAGAAAAAAAGTAAAACTGAAAGTTGTCTATCTACTTTAAATCGGGCATTAATAAAAAAAGAAGGATTTACCATTGATGCAAAGGCAACGGAATACTATCGGAAGATTGTTAAGCCCTACGGAAAACATAAGACAATAAAAAAACATGGTGATGATAATCCATCCTTGAAAATATTTTTAGAAAATCTCGAAGAAAAACAAATCACCTTTCCCGAAGAGGATTGGTAATTTTTATATTTAAAAACTCAAAATAAAATGAAGCCACCAATAGCAAAAAAAATCCTACACGAAAACACCTATCACAACAAAAAATATATAGATAATTACCATTGGTTAAGAGAAAAGGAAAGCGAAGAAGT